>JAMWCM010000080.1 GCA_023818355.1 Candidatus Omnitrophota bacterium | reverse complement strand
AACACATCCTGTTTCCTTTCAGGATATTCGGCAGGAAAATTTGCAGAAAATTTTGTTGAAGACCTATACAGAAAAACCAGAAAATTTTGAAAAACTTCTCTCCATAGAAGGAGTGGGACCAAAAACCATCCGCGCTTTAGCCCTAATTTCAGAATTAATCTATGGAAAGGAGATTTCCTTTCGTGACCCGGTGCGTTTCTCTTTTGCTCACGGAGGAAAGGATGGTCATCCCTATCCTATAGATAAAAAAGATTACGCTTTGTCCATTCAGATTCTGAGAGATTGTCTGAGCAGAGCAAAAATTGGAGAATACGAAAAACTGAGGGCTTTGAAAAGACTTTCTCTCTGGGAATAGGAAAATATAGTTTTTCTTCACAAAATTTTAATAATGTGATATAATACATAAAAATTAGATTTACAAAAGGAGACGTTAATATGAATAAAGAAGCTAAAAGATGGTTAAGACAGGCGGAGGCAGATTTAAAAGCAGCGAAAGATAGTCTTGAGGATGGTAATTTTGAATGGAGTTGTTTCCAGGCACAGCAGAGTGCTGAAAAGTCTTTGAAAGCCTTCCTTTATAATTTAGGATATACTTCTATTACTACACATTCGGTAAAAATTCTCCTTAAAGAATGTAAGAAGAAACAAACAAAATTTAAGGGTTTAGAAGATGCTGCCAGGGGTTTGGATGTTTACTATATTCCCACACGTTATCCCAATGGATTGGATGAAAATATTGCGCCAGTTGATTATTATGATAATGAGGACGCCGTTAAATGTCTAAACTATGCAACATCAATATTGAACACAGTAAAGAGGTATATAAAAAGCTAAATGTCTTTGTGAATAAATTAAGAAAGGATTTTTCTATTGAAAGAATCTATCTTTATGGTTCGTTTGCGAAGGGAGAAATTCATGAAGGGAGCGATATTGACCTTATCATCGTAGGCAATTTTAAAGGAAGTATGTTTGAGAGAATTAAGCAAATAATCGCTCTTACGGACCTTCCTATTGAGCCTTTGGTTTATACCCCTGAAGAATTTTCACGTATGTGTAAAGATAATCCATTTATAAAAGGAGTTATAAATGGAAAAGGCAATAGAAAAATGGTCGGGTAAAGTAAATGAAGTCTCCATTGGAGCAACCAGTCAAGAAGGAGGGACGCGCAGTAAGGTTATAAAAGTGGGAGGAGAAAATACCTTACCATTTTTACATTTTGAAGGGAAAATCATAAATCCTCCGGTTGTGGCTATGGAAGTCTGGGATATGGAGCCACCTACCTGGCCAGATATTTTAAAGGAAGAATTTAAGGATTGCCTTGCTGACCCGGTGGGCTGGGCAAAAAAGGCAGTTGAATCCTGGGGAATAGATTTGCTTTGTTTGCGTTTATTCAGTACCCATCCCGATGCCAAAGATACATCGGGAGACGAGGCAGCAGATACTGTAGAGAAGGTTTTAAAAGCAGTAAAAGTTCCTTTGATTGTAATTGGTGGTTATTCTGCGCAGAAAGATGGTGATGTTCTTTTTAAAGTCAGTGAGATAGCCAATGGGGAGAATTGTCTTCTGGGGATTGCGGTCCAGGAAAACTATAAAACGATTACCGCCGCCTGTATTAGTGGGGGGCATTCTATAATTGCCGAAACCCCCATTGATATAAATTTAGCCAAACAATTGAACATCCTTATTTCGGATATGGGCTTTCCTGCGGAAAAGATTGTGATTCATCATTCCACCGGTGGTTTAGGTTACGGCTTAGAGTATACTTATTCGGTAATGGAGAGGACACGTCTGGCTGCTTTAAGTGGAGATAAAATGCTTTCTCAGCCAATGATTAATTTTGTGGGACAGGAGGTCTGGCGTGCAAAGGAGACCAAAACTTCTGAGGAAGAAATGCCGGTTTGGGGAAAACATAAAGAGCGGGCAGTCCTCTGGGAAGCGACCACTGCGGTTGCTTTTCTTAATGCAGGAGCAGATATATTAGTAATGAACCATCCTCAGGCAATAAAATTGGTGAAGGGAACGATTAAGGAACTAATGGAGGAGTAGATGTTTATTATTGGGGAGAGAATCAATGGGATGTTTAAAGATGTGTCCAGAGCGATTAAGGAAAAAAACAAAAGATTTATTCAGGAATTGGCTTTAAAACAAATAGAAAAGGGAGCCAATGCCTTAGATGTTAATATCGGGACCGCGGTGGAGGACCCGGTTTCGGCCATGGAATGGTTGGTGAAAACCATTACCGAAGTAACAGAAATTACGCTTTCCATTGATACTACAAAATTGGTGGTTATGGAGGCAGGACTTAGATATTGTAAATCTAAACCCATAATTAATTCTACCTCTGCGGATGATGAGAAGCTGAATAACCTTATTGCCCTGGCAAAAAAATATAATGCGGGTTTGATTGGACTGACGATGTCCAATCGGGGAATCCCTTCCGATGCAAACTCCCGCTTAGAACTGGCAATGCATATCCTTACCCGCTGGCAGGGTGAGGGTTTACTTATAGATGACCTCTATATTGATGGAGTAATTCTTCCCGTAAATGTTGCCCAGGCACAGTGCCCTGAGGTTTTGGAGACGATTCGTCAGGTGAAGTTACTTTCTCAGCCCCCGCCGAAAACGGTTCTGGGACTGAGTAATGTCTCCCAGGGGACAAAATATCGTTCTTTAATAAATCGCACTTATTTAGTAATGGCACTTGCCTCAGGATTGGATGCAGCCATTTTAGACCCCTTAGATGAGGAATTGATAAAGGCAATACGCACCGCGGAAATCCTGTTGAATAAAACCATTTATTGTGATTATTATCTGAAAGGGAGGAAATGATGGAGAGAAAAAAAATGACCATCCCCGATATCTTAGAGGCAAAAAATAAAGGGAAAAAGATTACAATGCTTACTGCTTACGATTTTCCTTTGGCTTCTTTTATTGACCAAGCAGGGATAGATATAATTCTGGTAGGAGATTCTTTGGGGATGGTAGTTTTAGGTTATGAAAATACTCTTCCGGTAACAATGGAGGAGATGCTCCATCATATCAAAGCAGTAAAACGCGCCATAAAATATGCGCTATTAGTAGGAGATATGCCTTATCTTTCTTTCCATAAAAGTAAAGAAGACGCTATTTACAATGCAGGAAGATTTATTAAAGAGGCAGGTTGTGATGCAGTTAAGTTGGAATACTATCCGGGAGTGATTGAAATTACAAAGGCAATTGTGCAGGCCGGGATTCCGGTAATGGGACATATTGGTTTAACTCCCCAGACTGCAATCCAATTGGGAGGGTTTAAAGTTCAGGGCAGGGAGGCAAAGGCAGCGCAAGCCTTGCTTGAGGCAGCAGTTTCTTTTGAAGAGGTTGGTTGTTTCAGCATTGTCTTAGAATGCGTACCGGATAAAGTAGCAAAGATTATCACCGGGAAGTTGAAAATCCCCACTATTGGAATTGGAGCAGGGCCAGATTGTGATGGTCAGGTTTTAGTTACCCATGATATGTTGGGATTATTTGAGCGATTTTTACCGAAGTTTGCCAAGCAGTATATAAATTTAGCACCTCAGATTATAGAAGCGATAAAAAAATTTAAAGAGGAAGTAGAAAAGGGAGTTTTCCCCGATAAATCACATTCATTTACTATCCCTGAAGAAGAATTGAAAAAAATTAAGTATTAAGATTATAATTCAGGGTTTAATTTTGCTTTTTCCTTTTATGAAGATAGTTCCGGCTATTCTCACCGATGACCCTCAGGATTTGGAGTTAAAGATTCGCCAGACAGAAGCATTCAGCGATATTGCCCAGATTGATATTATGGATGGGATATTTGTTCCTTCAAAAAGTATTACTGCGAGTGACCTTGCAAAGATTAAAACAAAACTTTTCCTGGAAGCCCATCTTATGGTAGAAAAGCCCATCCCGGAGATTAT
The DNA here is from genome assembly GCA_023818355.1 of Candidatus Omnitrophota bacterium. Classification (GTDB taxonomy): domain Bacteria; phylum Omnitrophota; class Gorgyraeia; order DTHP01; family DTHP01; genus DTHP01. The sequence continues at coordinate 1,661 of JAMWCM010000080.1, read as the reverse complement.
TCCTTTTAAGGAAGCGGGGATAAAAAGGATTATTTTTCATTTTGAGTCTCAAGATAATCCCCAAGAGGCGATTGCGCTAATCCATAAAGAGGGTCTGGAGGTAGGGTTAGCAATCAATCCGGGAACAGAAATTAGTCAGATAAGTAATTTCTTGGACAGAATTGACCTGCTTCTGCTTATGGCGGTTAATCCCGGTTTTTATGGAAGTAGGTTTATTCCTGCGGTCTTAGAAAAAGCGCGTCGGCTTTGTGCAAAAAAAGGGAATTATCTTTTAGGATTGGATGGAGGAGTTAAGGCAGAGAATATTAGGAAGATAAAATCTGCAGGTATAGAGATAGTTTATGTAGGCAGTGGAATATTTGGGAAGGGAATACCTGAAGAAAATTTTTTTCTTTTCCTTGAAAAGATAAAAGAGGTATAATTTTAAAAAGAAGGGAGGTGATTGATGAAAGCCTCGCTTGAGTCAAGGGTAGATAACCTTTTAAGGGTTATTGATGCTCAAGGAGGAGACAGGGCAAAATTAGATTTATTCTTACGAAAAGAATTATTGAAGCTGAAGGCAGAGATTGCCCGCTTAAATTTACCTGCAGAGGTGATTGATTTTGTTGCCCAAAAGGTGGATTCCAATGTGCGCGACCTGGAGGAAGTTTCCACAGATTTGATTGCTTATGCGGTAGCAAAGAGAAAGCCTATTGATTTGCATTTAACGCGGAAATTTTTTGCTTCCCGAGTAAAGAAAAAGAAATCTCTGCCCAAAGGTTAGATAAATATTTATCTTTAGGAAAACCCTGTAAAGAGAAGGGAAAAGTTTTTATTCAATGTTAGAAGAAAAGATTTATCAAGATTATTTACAGGCATTAAAAATTAGAGAAAAAGAAAAGATTGATTTTCTGAGTTTTATTCGTTCAGAACTTAAAAATTTTGCCATTCAGTTAAGAAAGGATAAACTCAATGATGAGGAGGTGCTTACAGTTTTGCACAAACAGAAGAAGCGTCTTGAAGAGACAAAAGAGAGCATTCGTGATTCAGGAAGACCGGATATTCTTGATAAAATAAAAAGAGAAGAGGAACTCCTCAATACTTACCTTCCCCAAGCTTTAAGCGAAGATGAGCTCTTAGAGATAATAGAAAGAAAAATCTTAGAAACTAAGGCTACCTCACTCAAAGATATGGGAAAAGTAATGAAGGAAGTGCTGGCCGAGGTGGGAGTGAGGGCAGAGGCAAAGAAGGTGAGCGAACTAGTTAAGTATAAACTTACAATCTCTTCCTAAGAAGGTGGGCTAAAGTTAGTTGGAATTCATCTTGAGGAATAAAAAACATACAAAGTTTCCCCCCAATAAGTATACCCATAGAGACCTCTCAGAAGCTTCAGGAGTCATATTTATCAGACAACAGACATAGTAAGCTCAGAGTTTATGGATAAACTGATAAAACGGTTGAGATTTAAAGATGGTTTTTTGTTTAGAGGAGATAGCTCAAGGTGAAGATCCTGCTCTGAGTGGCAATTAGAGAAAAAATTTTAGGACCATTGCGGAGGCTGAGATACATAGGTAACACTCATGGTATAATCTTAGTATAAAAAGATTGCCAGAAAACAGAAAAAGGCAAGGGAAAGGCCTAAAAAGAGGATACAGAAGTTAAAGAAAGAGAAGAGATTATGG
>JAMWCM010000079.1 GCA_023818355.1 Candidatus Omnitrophota bacterium | reverse complement strand
GGAAAATCTTTAAAGGATGGAACCGCTGAACTCTGTGGAGGAGGGGCGGTGCTTACCTTTATGCTTTTAATGAGGGAACTAGGAATAGATAAAATAAAAATTCTTAAGTATGCCCATTCTGGAGAGGTGAATTTTGATTTTTCCCGGGTTGTGGGATATGCTGCGGTAGCATTTTCTAAAGAAGAAAAACTTTTTCTTAATAGGGAAGAAAGAAAAGAACTCTTGAAAATTGCCCGTAAAACATTGGAGGCTTATCTAAGCGAGAGAAAAATTCCTGAGTTTAAAATTGAAAATCCTTCTCTTTTGGAAAAGGGTGGAGTTTTTGTTACCTTAAAGAAAAAAGGCAGACTACGCGGTTGTGTAGGCAATTTTGAACCTCTCCCTTTATATTTACAGGTTCAAAAGGTGGCTATTTCTTCAGCGTTGAATGATTTTCGGTTTCTTCCTGTGCGCCTTGAAGAGTTAAAAGATATTGAGATTGAAATTTCTATCCTTTCACCACTAAGGGAGATAAAATCCCTTGATGAGCTGGAATTAGGTAAACACGGAATCTATGTTACCAATGGAATGCAGAGTGGAGTTTTTCTTCCCCAGGTTGCTCTGGAAACAGGTTGGTCGAAAGAAGAGTTTTTAAGAAATTGCTTTGTGGAAAAGGCTAAACTTCCGCCCGATGCCTGGGAAAAGGGAGCAAAGGTTTTTGTCTTTACTGCCGAAGTTTTCTCCGAGGAATAATTTCCTTAATACTTGCACTTAACTAACTAATTTTAAAAATGAGTTTACACTTTATCATTGATGGCTACAATTTGATGAAACAGGTTTCCCATATTTTGGGTAAGAGAAGTTTCCGGGATAGGGAAGATTTTATTCTCTTTCTGGAGACAGAGAGACCTTACGGAAGTAGAAATAATAAAGTTACGGTTGTCTTTGATGGTAGGGAGGGTGTGTGGGTAAAACGGAGGTTTACCGAGATAGAGGTGATTTTTGCTTGTGGTGAGACCGCTGATGAGAGAATAAAGGAGATGGTGGAGAAGCTTCCCAAAAAAAATTTAGTTGTCATCAGCAACGATAATGAGATAAAATATTTTGCCAAAATCCAGGGAGTAAGAGCAATGGGAGCGGAGGAATTTCTGGCAAAGATAAAAAGAAAAAAATTTTTAATTCCCGAGGAAGAAAAAATTAACTCCGAAACCATAGAGGGGATAAAGATAACCAAAGAACTGGAGAGAATATGGCTGAAGAAACAGAAAGGTTAAATAGATTTAAGGAGACAGTTAAGGAGTGGATAGAGTCTTTAGTCATTGCCTTTATTCTGGCAATGACTGTGAGGACATTTGTTATTCAGGCATTTAAAATTCCTACCGGGTCTATGGAGCCGACCTTAAAACCGCGCGATAGAATTTTGGTAAATAAGTTTATTTATCGTTTTCAAGAACCGGAAAGGGGAGATGTGGTGGTTTTCCGTTACCCCTTAGACCCTCGGAGAGATTTCATCAAGAGACTGATTGCTAAACCCGGAGAGGTAGTTAAGATTGAGAATGGATATATCTATATAAATGGGGAGAGGATTGATAATCATCCGGTTATAAAACAGATTTATTATTATAATCGGGGAACAATTGGTAATGGACCGGAAGGGACAAGGGTTCCCGAAAAAAGTTATTTCATGCTCGGAGACAATTCTGCCTTTTCTCAGGACAGCCGCTACTGGGGCTTTGTCCCCCGTAAGTATATCTTAGGGAAAGCAATTCTCATCTATTGGCCAATTAAACGGATAGGAATTATAAGGTGAAGGAGGTGAGAGGATGAAGTACTTAAGTTTATTTCTTCTTTTAAGTCTGGTCCTTTTTGGATGCACTACTACTCAGAAAGGAGCAGGGATCGGGGCAGCGGTGGGAGCTGGTGCAGGAGCAATCATTGGACATCAGCGTGGAAAAACTGCCGAAGGAGCAGCCATCGGAGCTGCGGTGGGAGGCTTGGGAGGAGCTTTGATTGGGGATGCAATGGCGGTGAAGTTCTGCCCGGTCTGTGGGGCTGAGTATCCAGCAGATGTTAAATATTGCCCCAAGGATGGGACGGAACTGAAATTTAAGCAATAATCTCCAGATAAACACAGATTTTTATTTGCTTAACACAGAGAATATGAATCGGTAGATGAATTTGGCTAATCGCTTATCTTTTTTTCGGATAGTGCTTATCCCTCTCTTTATCGCGCTAATGCTCTATTATACGCCGCAAAGAGACTATTTACGTTCCTTTGCGGCATTTATTTTTATTCTTTCGGTGATTTCTGATTTTCTGGATGGTTATATTGCCCGCAGGAGCGGTCAGATTACCAGAATGGGGACCTTGCTTGACCCCATAGCCGATAAACTGCTGATAAACACCTCTTTTATCCTCCTCTTTATCCGCAAGGGACTTTCGGCAAGCTTTACTGTTCCCCTCTGGCTACCTTTAGTGGTTTTAAGTCGGGATTTACTTTTAGTAATCGGTTCATTATTGATTTATCTTACCCAGGGTAAACTGGAAATTAAACCCACGCTTCTGGGAAAACTGAGTACCTTTTTCCAAACGCTGACGATTATTTTTATCATTCTCCATTTCAGCCTTGTTCCTATTTTCTGGTATATTACGGGTTTCTTTACTATTGCCTCGGGATTAAACTATCTCTGGAAAGGAAGTAAATGGGTATCTCCGGAAAGTAGTGAGTAGAATGTTTATCATAAAAATAGTTTTGGCTTTTTTGGTAGGTTCTTTCCCCACCGGTTATATCGTTACAAAAATTTTCCGCAGAACCGACATTCGTAGAGAAGGAAGCGGTAACATTGGGGCAACCAATGTCTGGAGGGTGGTGGGAAAAATTCCCGGGATGCTTGTTCTCTTTGTGGATATCTTTAAGGGATACTTAGTGGTGAAATATTTTGTTTCCCAAGGGACACTTTCTTTCCTTTCCCCTTTTGTGGAGAGTTTAGTTCTTGGTTTTTTTGTAGTTTTAGGACACACCTTCAGTATATTTTTAAAATTTAGGGGTGGCAAAGGGGTAGCGACCACTGCCGGGGTTCTCTTTGCTCTTGAACCGAGGATATTTACCATCTGTTTTTTCATCTGGATATTTATTTTTCTCTTCTTTCGCTATGTTTCTTTAGCCTCTATTCTTACTGCGGTTTCTTTACCGATCATTTTACTTATTCTGGCACGTCCATTTTTTTATATTCTTTTTGCGGTGTTACTTGCTCTTTTGATTAGTTATAAACATCTTCCCAATATCCGACGTTTAATCTTAGCTCAGGAGCCTAAATTCCATTTCCGATGAAAGTATGTGTGCTTATCCCTACCTATAATGAGGCGAAGACCATCGGCTGGTTAATTCGGAAAGTCAAGGAACAGGGAATAACGAAGATAGTAATCGTTGATGATGGCTCAACGGATAGAACCGTGGAAATCGCTAAAGAGAATGGAGCTGAGGTATTGAGAAATTTTAAAAATTTAGGGAAGGGGAATGCCTTAAAGAAAGGTTTTGCTTACTGTTTAGAGAAAAATTTTGATGCTGTGCTTACCATGGATGGAGATGGTCAGCACAGCCCGGAAGATATCCCCAGATTTCTTGATTTTATTCAAAAGACAAAAGTAGATTTATTAATTGGTAATCGGATGCATTCTCCCTGGCTGATGCCTCTGCTCAGACTACTTACCAATAGGTTTATGTCCTGGATAATTTCCTTTATTGTCGCGCAAAAGATTCCTGATACCCAAAGTGGTTTCAGATTGATAAAGAGAAATGTTTTAGAGAAGATAGATTTACGGTCAGAGAATTTTGAAATAGAATCAGAAATTTTAATTGAGGCGATAAGGAAAGGGTTTTCGGTTAAATCTCTTCCCATAAAGACTATTTATCTTGAGGGGAGTGTGAGCCAGATAAACCCTCTCTTTGATTCTTTGCGCTTTTTAAAATTCATCCTTAAGACCCTATGGCGATGGTAGAGGATAGATTTTTTTCTTTACGCGTGGAAATGGTGAAAAATCAGATTATAGCCAGAGGAATAAAAGATGAACGGGTAATTAAAGCATTTCTAAGAATCCCCCGCCACAATTTCGTTCTTGAAAATAATCTTTCGGAAGCCTATAATGACTATCCCTTACCCATTGGAGAAGGACAGACTATTTCTCAGCCTTATATGGTGGCTTTGATGACGGAGTGTTTAAGGTTGAAGGGAGAAGAAAGGGTAATGGAAATCGGCACAGGTTCTGGCTATCAAACAGCAATTTTGGCAGAACTGGCACAGGAAGTCTACAGTATTGAACGCTTCCCTTCATTAGCAGAACGTGCCAAGGTAATCTTGGAGGGATTGGGTTATAAAAATATAAAGATAAAGGTAGGAGATGGGACCTTGGGCTGGGAGGAATTTTCTCCCTATGCAGGGATAATGGTTACTGCCGGGGCTCCGGAGGTTCCTCCTCCCTTGATTGCGCAATTAAAAGAAGGAGGACGTTTAGTAATCCCCTTAGGAGAGTCATTTTCTCAGGTCCTGACCGTGATAGAAAAAATTGGGAATAAAATCCGACGCGAGGAGATCTGCGGTTGTGTTTTTGTTCCTCTGGTAGGGAAATATGGATGGCATAGCTAAAAAATGTCTTCAGAAATAAAGGTTTTTCTAACTGCGCTGCTTCCCATTTCAGAATTACGGGGTGCAATTCCCTTAGGTTTTGCTCTCAATCTTTCCTTACCCAAAATAATCATTTTTTCTATATTGGGTAATCTTTTCCCTATCCCCTTTATTCTTATATTACTTAAACCGGTTTCAAAGAAATTGAGAAGATTTCCACTCTGGAGGAAGTTTTTTGAGTGGCTATTTAAACGCACAGAGAGGAAAGCAAAGATTGTGGAGAGATGGGAGTTCTGGGGATTGGTGATTTTTGTAGGCATACCTTTACCGATGACGGGAGCTTGGACGGGAGCGGTAGCGGGTTCTCTTCTGGGAATGTCTTTCCCAAAGGCAATGCTGGCTATTTCCTTGGGAGTTTTTCTCGCTGCTTTGATTGTTACCGGGATTATCTTGAGCGGCAGAGTAATTATCATTTGATTTTTAAAGAGTTTGATGGTATAAATATTAAGATTCAATTCAATTAAACAAAGGAGGTTTATGAAAAGATTCCGAAATATAATTTTTTGCTTTGTTTTCTCTTTCCCTTTAACCATCGGTTATGCTCAGAAAAAGGGTATAATCCAGATAAAGGGTTCAGATACGATGGTGAATCTGGTTCAGGCTTGGGCAGAAAAATATATGGAAAAAAATCCTAATAGTTTTATTGCCGTTACCGGCGGAGGTTCAGGAACCGGGATCGCTGCACTTTTAAATAAGACCTGTTCTATTGCCTCCAGTTCCCGCAAGATGAAAGAGAAAGAGGTTACTTTAGCCAAGTCAAAAGGGATAGACCCCCAAGAATTTATTGTCGGTTATGATGGAATTGCGGTAGTGGTAAACCCCAAGAATCCTGTTGACAGATTAACTTTAAAACAATTGAAGGATATATATACCGGGAAAATTACTAATTGGAGTCAATTGGGAGGGGAAAATAAAAGTATCGTTGTTCTCTCACGAGAAGTAAATTCCGGAACACATATATATTTTAAAGAGCATGTCTTAGAAAATGAAGAATTCTCCCCCCAAGCACTTTTACTCCCTTCCTCTCAG
>JAMWCM010000078.1 GCA_023818355.1 Candidatus Omnitrophota bacterium | reverse complement strand
TTATCAAGGGAAGTGTGAGGCTTTACATGGACATAACTGGAAGGTAAAGGCAACCGTAGAAGGAAAAAAATTAGCAAAGAATGGAATGCTCTTAGATTTTGGGGAGTTAAAGAAAAAACTGAAAGAAGTTTTGGAAGAATTAGACCATAAAAATCTCAATGAGATTGAATATTTTAAAAAGAACAACCCTACTTCTGAAAATATCGCCCGCTTTATTTTTGATAGATTAAGCAACAGGCTAAAGGAAACAAGCTCCAGGCTAAAAAAGGTTACGGTCTGGGAAACCGATACCTCCTCAGCATCTTATTATGAAGAATGAAAAAAGCAGTGGTTTTATTAAGTGGAGGCATAGATTCCACTACCACTTTGTTTTTAGCCAAGAAAAGGGGATTTAATTGCTTTTGTTTAATCTTTGATTATGGACAAAGGCATAAGCGAGAAATAGCCTCGGCAAAGCGTATGGCTAAATTGGCAAGATGTCCCTATGCCTTGATGAGCATCAGACTTCCCTGGAAAGGTTCAAGTCTTTTGGATAAAAAATTAAAAGTTCCTCAACGCTATAACGCTATAACGCAAAGACCCAATAACACTATACCTTCAACCTATGTGCCTGCAAGAAATACCATTTTTTTAAGTTTTGCTTTATCTTATGCAGAAGCAATTTCTGCAGAGGCAATTTTCATCGGAGCAAATGCGGTGGATTTTAGTGGCTATCCTGATTGCCGAGCGAATTTTTATCAGGCATTTAATAAAATTATAAAGTTGGGAACAAAGGCAGGAGTGGAAGGAAAAAAGATTAAAATTTATACTCCTTTAATCAATAAAAGCAAGGCAGAGATTATTAAGTTAGGGATGAGTTTAGGAGTTCCTTTTGGTCTCACCTGGTCCTGTTATAAAGGAGGGAAAAAGCCCTGTGAAAAATGCGCGAGTTGTTTCTTCAGAAAAAAGGGATTTAGAGAAGCAGGAGTTGTTGACCCCTTATGGGATAAAGAGAAGCGCTATGCCCAAGAAAATTGTTAACGGAAAGGTTGCCGAGGTTTTTAGAAGTATTCAGGGAGAAGGTATTTATGTGGGGATACCTCAGGTTTTTGTGCGGATGTATGGTTGTCAACTTGGCTGTAGTTTTTGCGATACGCTTTTAGAAAAATATGATATTTTTTCTCCACAGAGGTTATTAAAAGAAATCTCTTTTCTGGCAAACGGAATAGACTCTTTAGCCATTACCGGAGGAGAACCCCTGGAACAGGTAGAATTCCTAAAATTTTTTTTACCGCTGGCAAAAGAAAATAACTTTAAGATATATTTGGAGACCAATGGAATAAACTATAAGGGCTTGAAGGAATTACTTGAGTTTATTGATATTATTGCGATGGATATTAAACTTCCCAGTTCTACACAAAGAAAGGCTTTCTGGAGAGAGCATCAGCGATTCTTAGAGGTTGCTTCGGAGAAAAATCTCTTTGTAAAGATGGTGATTTGCCTTGCTACAGAAGAGCAGGATTTGAGAAAGGCAGTTTCTTTACTTAAGGAGAAAAAAATTCCCCTAATCTTACAGCCGAATACTTTTGAATTAAATAAGTTAGGGGAGAAATTAGAAAAATTCCAGATGCTTTGTAAAGATTATCTGGAAGAGGTGCGGATAATTCCCCAAATGCAGCGGTTATTAGGTTGGAGGTAAGATGGCAAAAGAATATACCGAAAAACATGCAAAGATGGGGTTAAAAGAAAAATTACCTCCCCTTGAGTGTTTTCCCAATCAATTCCGAGACTACGAAATTACCATTGAAATTCCTGAATATACTGCGGTTTGTCCACGAACCGGTCTTCCTGATTTTGGCAAAATCACCATTGTTTATATGCCGGATAAGTGGTGTGTAGAACTCAAATCTTTAAAATTTTATATCTTAGGTTATCGGAATTTGGGAATATTTTATGAGAATGCAGTGAATCGGATTTTGCGTGACTTTGTCAAAGCCTGTAAGCCAAAGTGGGCAATGGTGAGAGGCGAATTCCACCCCCGGGGTGGAATAAAAAGCATGGTGGAGGTAAAATACAGAAAGAGATGAAAATTGCCTATTTTGACTGTTTCTGGGGAATGAGTGGAGATATGTTTCTGGCAAGTCTGATTGATGCAGGAGTTGATTTTTCCCTATTTGAGAAAAGATTAAAAAGCGCAGGCTTTCCCCATTTTACCATAGAAAAAAGAAAAGTAAAGAAGGGAGAAATTTCTGCCACCCAGATTTTGATTAAAGTACAAAAAAGAAGAATTTTTTCTTATCTTGATTTTAAAGAGATTATAAAAAATTCTCACCTCCCTCGGGAGATTAAGGAAAAAAGCCTCGCTACCTTTACGGACTTAGCGGAGGCAGAAAAGAAGGTTCACGGAGTGAAAACCAAAGACTTTTGTTTTGCCCAATTGGGAGAAATTGATACCTTAGTGGATATTGTGGGAGCCTATCTTGCCCTGGATTTATTGGAGATAGAACGGGTATATTTTTCTCTCTTGAGATTGGCGAGGGGAGGATTTTTTAAGCATGGGAAGAAGAAATTTCCCCTCCCCGGTCCTGCAGTCTTGGAATTGCTCAAAGGGATTCCTTTAAAATTGATAGAATCAACTGCGGAATATATTACTCCCACGGGTGCAGTTTTAATAAAGAATTTATTTGCTGGAGACACCTCCCAATTACCGCCTTTTAAAATAATAAGCCTTGGCTATGGAGCAGGAAGCATAAATTTTGGCTCTTCCCCCAATCTTCTAAGGGTTCTCCTTGGTGAAGTCACCCCTTGACAAAACCTCATTTTTATGTTATATATTTTAAAGAACATTAACTCAAAAGGATATGAAAAAGATATTTTTTATTATAGTTTGTTTGGCTTTATTAAAACCTCTAAGACTGGAAGCAAATTCTCCTCTCTTTTTAAAACAGGCAGAAGAATATTACCAGCAGGGAATAAAAGAAAAAGAAAGGGGAAATTTCCAGGAAGCAAAGAAATATCTCCAGAAGGCAGTGGCAATGAATCCTGGACTGCGTCCAGCATACGCACAATTGGGTAAACTTTATGAAGCCGAAGGCCAGTATGAAGAAGCAGAGGAAGCCTATAGAAAAGCTGGAGAAATTATTCCTTCCCAAACAATCTCCCGGAGAGAAGAAAAAGTTAAAAAAGTTTCTCTTCCCGGATGTCCGGAGTGTGCCAAGGAAGATGTCTTTAGAGAAGCAAAAGCCTGGGAGGCAGAACTTGTGAAGGCGCAAGAAAAGAAAATTGTAGCGCTTAAGGAACCCGGAGCCATTGAAGGGCTTTATACCGGTATTGTCCAGCGTGACCTTTATAAAGCACAAAGGAAAGGTCCAACCATTGTCACTAAACTTGACCCTTATCATCCCGAACACAAAGGTCTTAAGATTCCCTATTATAAAGATAGGGAAGGGCTAAAAATTACTCCTGTAGTAGGAATAAGGGGAGAATATAACGCTGAGAAACAGCTGGTGGGTATAGAGAGCCTGGTTCAGGAAGCCCAGGAGTTCAATCAGAGAGAAGATGAGCAGGCAAAGAGATACATTTCTGTTAACCGCAAAAGATACCATTTAGAGGAAATTATCCTCCACTATAACGAGACCTGGCCAAAATTTACCTATACATATATGGAAGAGAGAGCGGTCCGCGAATACGCTGCCAAGGAACTCTGGAGCACAAATCGGCTCTATTATGATAATTATAACCGGAGATTCTATCTCCTTGAACAAAATCTTCCCTGTATAAAAATATTGGGAGCATTAAAATGGAAACTCCGCTACGGAGATAATGAGGTTTACAGGCCAAACGACCCTGCGGGGTATAATTCTTTTAATTCTTATCTGACAGGCATAGAAATTTGGCCCTACATTGCCTTCCTGAAAAAAACTGTCGGAGTGAGAGTTGATTATCAGTATGGAGAAGGAGAATATAAACGGGCAATGGAGCAGGGATGGGATGAGCGTAAATATAGAGAAAATCAATATTGGCTGGAATTTGATTACTATTATCCGGAAAAATTCTTAAGGATAAAACCCCATTTTTATTATGAAAGAGAAAGGCATTACCCTTCCTACAATACCTGGTATAAACGCGAAAATGGCATAAAGATTGAAAAGGATTTTAATGGTCGCATCAGATTTGTGAGTGACTGGACATATATTGATTATACGCGTGATAAAGACCCTTATCTTGTCGGAGCAAATCATATCACCACCTCTGCCTGGAAATGGGAAAATGGACTGGAATATGAATTTGTCCGTGATGTAAAATTGAAATTGGGTCTGGATTACGGTAACGGTTTGGGATTTGACGCTTTTGACTATTATACTTTAAGGGCAGAACTGCAGTGGAAAAAACCCGGCTTAAACGATTTTCGGATTGGCTATGGGCATACAAATTATTTTGAACTGGATGATAGCGTAAATACCTTTCTTTTTAAGTTTGGACTTTTTATCTAAAATGAGAAAAAAGTTATTTTTAATTTTTTGTCTTTTATTTATTCTTACCCTAAGGGCGGAGGCAGAAATTCTTCTCATTGATGATTTCAACCGCTGTCAGAAACCAACTCTAATCAGTGGAGATTATGGTGTCTGGAGTAAAACCGACTGGGATAGAACAATGTATTGTAGTGATAGTTTGACTTCTAATCCCCGGATTGTCTATGGAGGGAAGGGTTGTTCACTACAACTTGATTACGATGTGGATTCGGCACAACCCGCCTATACCGGGATGTGGATGCGTCTGGAGAAAATAGATTTAAATAGATATAAATATTTAGTTTTCTATGTGCGGGGAGATTATGATAAATGTTTTACCAGTCGGATTAAAGTGGAACTGAAGAATATGGTCAAATTATTAAAAGGAGAAGCGCTGGATAAATGTGCCTCTTGCATAGAAAAAAGAGAGGGTAAAATCAGAGAAAGTGATATTGCCATCTATGAAGTGGAAGGGATAGATGCCCAATGGAGGCAGGTAATTATTCCCCTGGAACCAGCTTTGAAGGATGCGGATTTTTCCGAAGCCTTTGAATTTACCATTGTCTTTGATGATGGGTTTGTTACCCAGAAAGTAGGAAGGATTTACATTGATAACATTTATTTAACCGATGGAGAATTTTTGACTTGTCGGTGTGGAGAACCGGTGCCTGTAAAGGATGTATATTTATATAATGCTTCTCCGCAAGCAGTTTTTTCTGCTCCCCGCACGGTTTGTGTTAATGAGGAATTTGTTTTGGATGCTTCTAAGACTACCGATGAGCATCTGGAGTGTCTGACTTACTTCTGGGATTTTGGAGATGGTACAAAGGGAGAAGGGATAAAGGTAAGTAAAGCATACAAGAAGAGAGGGACTTATAAAGTATTTTTAGAGGTAGATGACCAGCAGTGCACACAGTGCAGTAAAAATAGTTTTGCTCGGCCAATCAAGGTAAATAGTCCACCTCTTGCTGAGGCAGGTTCGGATATTAATCTCTGTATTAGTCCCAGTGAGGAGTATAAAGTTACTTTTGATGGGAGTAAATCCTCTGACCCCGATGGCGATAGCCTTACCTACAAATGGGATTTTGGGGATGGGGAGAAAGCCACTGGTGAAAAAGTTACCCATATTTATAAAAAAGGAGGAAGTTATACGGTTAAGTTAAGTGTAGATGATGGAAGAAATTCTTCCTGTAGTAAAGCAGAGGATACGCTAAATGTCCGTCTTAATAAAGCTCCGGTTGCCGATGCCGGAGAAAACCTTGTCTGCTGTGTGGGGGTGGAAAATATCTTTGATGCTTCTGCTTCCCTTGACCCTGATGGCGATGTCTTGAGTTACTTCTGGGATTTTGGGGATGGCACAAAGG
>JAMWCM010000077.1 GCA_023818355.1 Candidatus Omnitrophota bacterium | reverse complement strand
CCGATACTCCCCAGAAAATTGAGGAAATCAGAAAAGTTATTTCTGCCTTAGATGCCAGGACCAAAGAAGTTTTGATTGAGGCAAAGATCATTGAGATAAGTTTAAGTGACAAGTATGAGATGGGTGTAGACTGGAAAGTTCTTTTGGGGAAAGAATTCGGGATGCAATTTAGTGAAGGGATGGTTGGTCCATTTGTTATTGGCGAGGCGGCTCCTGAACAACTAAATCTAAGCAGTCCCGGACAATACACAGGATTTTTGAGATTGTTAGAAACTGTAGGTAAGACCAATGTTCTTTCTACTCCGAAAGTCACAGCCATAGAAAACCAAGAAGCAAAAATTTTGGTGGGAGAGAAAAGGCCATTTCTAACCAGCGAAACAACTTATGACCAATCAGGAAGGCCAACGGTTAGAGACCAGGTTACTTTTATTGATGTAGGAGTAAAACTCAATGTTACTCCTGCCATTAATGAGGAAGGTTTTATTATTATGAAGATAAAGCCGGAGGTAAGTGAAGCTGAGGATAAGGTTCTTACTGGTGGAGAAGGGACCCAGAAGATAGTCCCTCTGGTTAGGTCAAGCGAGGCAGAAACTACCATTATGGTGAAAGACGGAGCAACGGTATTTTTAGGTGGATTAATGAAAGATAAACAAACAAGGAGTTTAACTAAAGTTCCCTTCTTAGGAGATATACCCATATTAGGTAATCTCTTCCGTTCAAAAAAAGAGGAAATAGGGAAGACGGAACTGGTGATTCTCCTTACCCCCCATATCGTTACTGGAGAAGAAGGTGCCCCGGCAGCAATGGCAAGGGAGGGATTAGCCAAAGAGCAACCTTCGGTTCAAGAGCCTACATGGCGTGAGAAATTGGGGGAATTGGTTATCCCTGAGGAGCAAAGGGATTTAGCCAAGGAATATGCAATAAAAGAAGCAGTAAAAACTATGGAGAGAATAGAAAAAGCAGATGTGGTGAATGAATACTATTTAGGTTTGAGTGAGCGGTTGATGGAATACATTTCCCGGAATTATATTGGGATAGGGATAAAAGGTGATGTGCAGGTGTTCTTTACTCTAAATTCGGATGGAACTCTTGAAGGAGAGCCAGTAATCGTTGGTGAAGTAGACCCCTATTTAAAAAATCTTGCCATACAATGCGTAAAATCCGCGGGTCCTTATCCGCGTTTTCCTCCGGAGATGGTTGACCCAAAGCATACCTTTAATATTTTACTTTCCTTTGGCGGATAAAAATTTTATCATTCCTCTTGACAAATTTATTATTTTGTGTTATACATATTATGGAAACGATTACAGAAAACGATTACATCAAGGAGGGAAGGATGAGAATAACCATTAAAGATTTGGCAGATAAATGTGGAGTTTCTGTAGCCACGGTTTCGCGAGCCTTGAATCCCCTTACCCAAGGTTTGGTAAAGGCGGAGACTTTAAATAAGGTAAAGGAAATGGCCAATGAACTTGGTTATCGTCCACAGAGAATGGCTAAGGCTTTAAGAAAAGGAAGGACCGAGACTCTGGGGCTTCTGATGAATTTCCGGACTGATACCATTTCCGGTTATGTAGGTGAAATAATGAAGGGGATACTTAGAGGTTTACAAGAAATTGGATATGACCTTAAACTTATCTCGCGTGAAGAATTTTCTTCTCTTTCTGTTCTTTTAGATTATGAGGGTATAGATGGAATTATCATCACCCATGCCTTCCGCGATGCTTTCCCTAACTTAGAGAAAGAAATTGCTGAAAATAAAGGGAAGATTTTACCTTTCGTAGTGATTAATGATTATGATAAGAAACGGAGAATAAGCCAAATTTATGTAGATAGTTATAAAGCAAGCAGAAAGATGATTAAATATTTATTAGATAAAGGCTATAAAAATTTTTATCTTATCGGGGGAGAGAAGAACTCCCCAGATGCGGAGGCGAGAAAAAAAGCATTTATAGAATGCTTTGAGAAAGAGCAGGGAGAGTTTCCTGAGGAGAGGATTTTAAACGGTCATTTTAGTGAAGAGGGAGGATACTTATCCGCAAAGATAATTTTACAAACGAATCCCAAATTTCGGGGGATTTTTTATTGTCTTAATGATGCCATGGCAATCGGATCTTTGCGCGCAATTGGTGAGTTTGGATTGAATTGTCCTGAAGATATAAAGGTAATTGGTTTTGATGGAATTCCTCAGGGAGAGTTTACCAACCCTCCGTTGACAACTGTAAAATTTCCTCTAGAGGAAATGGGTTATACAGCAGTAAAAGTAATTTATAAAATTGTTCAGGGAGAAGCAAAAAGATACATCATAAAGGAGTACCCGGGGAGATTAATCATCAGAGGTTCTAGTTAAAAATTTATCAGAAAGGAGGTGATAAGCGATGAAAAAATTAGTTTTTTCCCTATGGGTAGTTGTAGGGGTATGGGGAGTTTGTCTTGAGGAGGCAGAATCTTTTGTTTTTGGAGAACCAGGGGTAATTTCTTCTAAACCTAACTACATTGAGGCACAGTTGGTCTTAGACCAGACGCAACAGATCGACCCTGCTTATGTCCGTGCACTTACTGGAGTAGCTAACTACCATGGAGCCGGGGTAAGTGAAGAACAGGTAGAGAAGGCTTTACGGGAAAAAATGGAGCCGGAGTTAATCATCCGCTTGGCAAACATTGCCTTACTTCACCAGCGGGGGAGTATTGATCCGGTGATTAATCAACCTGTTTCCATAGTGATTGCGTTTAAAGACAAGACGGCAAAAGAAAATATTGTGCGTGGTCTGGCTCAACAGCAGGCATATGAGCTGAAAAATGGTTTAGGAGGATTACGTCTGAAAGGAGAAATAGATGAGAAGACTATCTCCGCTGAGAGTATCGGCAGTTTGGGGATTGCTGATTTGATTATTCTGCTTACCCGAAAGGACACTGCTCCCTATGTGGTGAAGGTTTCCTTGGAGAAATAAGATTAAAGGGGGTGAGAGAATATTTTCTCGCCCCCTTGGCAATGCTTAAAATTGTGTTATACTTTATTTGAGAAAGTGGTTTTGTCTCTAAAAATGAAAGGAGATAAAAAAGATGAATAAAATAGTTTATTTATTTCTTGTGGGGACAGGAGGTTTTTCTCTAATTTTTGGTGAAAGTTTATTTCAGAAGGATTATTGTAATTCTTTCCGCAGGATTAGGGTTAACGCCTCGGTTGAAGAAACAGCAAGGCTTTTGCTACAGATTTTGAGAGATAATCCTGAGGACCCACTATTTTATGCCCGTCAACTTATTTCTCTTTTCCCCAAAATAAAAAATCCCCAACTCAAAGAAGAGATACTGCAATCTGCAGTAATAAATCTTTTTTCGCATAAAAAGGCTGATGTAAGGCATTTTGCTTTAGATTCTGCCTACAAATTTTTTTCGTCTATTGACACCGAAGAACAAAAAACCAATCTCTTGCTCAAGGCTGTCCCTTTATCTATAGATGTAGATTATGATGTAGCTTCTTATGCTTCGTTACTTATCAAGGATAAAATCTTGAATCTGAGAGAGACTGCCCAGCAGGAGAAAGTGCTTGCTCTCTATATCAAGCAGTTTGGAAAGACTAATCTTAATAACCGAATGAAGATGATTGCCGAGGTTTTGAAAACATTGAGTAAAAAATTAAATTCTGATTCCTTAGAAAATCTCAGCGCTGTACTTTTATATGTTTTACTCACCAATGAACACTTACGGCCTAGTATAGACCAAGTTGGTCCGGAATTTGATTCTTTGTTTCCAGCCTCTTTATCCCTCAGAACTTTTCTCTCAGTCTTAGGGATGCTTGCTGTGCATCAAAAGCCCCAAGCAGACCTCAAGGCATTGATTAAATCCCAGGAGAAGATAAAGCCTTTTGTTTTACTCTGGTTGTATGAATTGAACTTAACACAGGGTGTAAATAAGTATGACCTTGCCTGGAGAATAGTGAATAATTTCTCAGATGAAGATCTTTTAGCCTACAAGGCACTTTCCTTTTATGCGCTCGCGCGTTTATCTTTACCGAAAAATACTCCTAAGGAATTAAAATCAAAGATAGAAAACTTGGTAGAAAGATATACCGCTGACCCTTATTTAAAACCGTTGATTGATAATCTCTTAAAAGATATTTCTTAAAACCTAATAAAAAATATTCATTTTCAAGAAAAAATTCTTGCATCCTCCTTTCTCTTTATTGTAAAATACTTTTATCCCTGCCCTGTGCGTGTCTTAAGGTGATAAACTTGAGCCAACAGCTAATTAAAAGGGAGCTCGGAGTTTACCCTGACCGTGGTCGGGGTAACAGGGCACCCACCTGGGAAACCGGGTTCAAGGTATATCATCTTACACGGCAGTGGCGGGGATTTTTAATAAACACAGATAAAACTGGGATTTAAGATAGTTCTCTCTATGTTCTACTTACTATTAAAAATATGAATCTGTTTGAAAAAGAGGATAACCCCGAAGATTTAAAGAACATGCCCCTTGCCGTGCGCATGTGTCCGAGAAGTCTTGAGGAGTTTGTTGGACAGAGACACATCTTAGGGAAAGGGAAACTTCTAAGAAGGGCGATTGAAGCGGATAGGATTTCTTCGCTTATCCTTTACGGTCCTCCCGGTTCAGGGAAAACCGCCCTTGCCTATTGTATCAGTAAGGTTACCAATGCTTATTTTGTAACCATTAATGCCACCACCTCCAATGTGGAAGAATTGCGAAATAAGATTTCCGAGGCAAAGCAGAGATATCTTCTTCATCAGCAAAAGACCATCCTTTTTATTGATGAAATCCACCGTTTCAATAAAGCCCAGCAGGATGTTTTAATGCCTGATTTAGAAAAGGGAAATCCTGTGCTTATTGGAGCAACTACCCATAATCCATTTTTTTCTTTAGTTTCACCTCTACTTTCCCGTTCGCTCGTTTTCCAACTTAATCCCCTTTCGGAAAAGGAAATCTTGGAAATTCTCAGAAGGGCGATTAGAGACAAAGAAAGAGGTTTGGGAAATCTTTCTTTAAAGATAGAAGAGGAAGCACTTTTACACTTAGCCAAGGTTTGTGAGGGAGATGCACGCCGGGCTTTAAATGCTCTGGAAATCGGCTCACTTACCACACCACCGGATAAGCAGGGGAAGATAAACTTTACCCTTCAGGTGGCTGAGGAATCTATTCAGAAAAAAGCAGTGATTTACGATAAGGATGAGGATGGTCATTATGATACCATTTCTGCCTTTATTAAAGCGATCCGTGGTTCAGACCCAGATGCCGCCCTCTACTGGCTGGCAAAAATGCTTTACGCCGGAGAAGACCCGCGTTTTATTGCCAGAAGGATTTTAATCTCTGCTGCCGAAGATGTAGGGAACGCTGACCCCTTAGCTTTAGTAGTTGCCACCAGTTGTTTTCAGGCAGTAGAATTTTTGGGCCTCCCCGAATGTCGTATACCCCTTGCTCAGGCAACCACCTATATCGCCTCCTGCCCTAAATCAAATGCTGCATATATGGCCATTGAGAAGGCAATGGAAGATGTGAAAAAAGAGAGAACTCAGGAGGTTCCCCGGCATTTACGCGATACCCATTACAGAGGAGCAGAAAAATTGGGCTATGGCAAAGGCTATAAATATCCTCATCAGTTCAAGGACCATTTTGTTAAGCAGGATTATCTGCCTCAGCAGAAACAATATTACTTTCCTACGGATTTAGGCTACGAAAAAATAATTAAAGAGAGACGCAAAGAACAAAAATAGTTTGGATTATCCCCAAGAGTTTAGAACACATACCTCTTAAGCTTCGGGGGAGGAAGTTGGTTTATTTTTTCTTATGTTTTCTGAGTGCGGTCTTATTAATTTTATCCTTTTTACCTACCAATTTTTCTTGGTTTTCCTGG
>JAMWCM010000004.1 GCA_023818355.1 Candidatus Omnitrophota bacterium | reverse complement strand
GCCTCTATATCTTCTTTCTTCCTCATAATCCCAGGTAATCACTAATAAATTATTGCATCTTAATTCCTGTGATGCCTTGATTAAAGACTTTATCTCTCTATCTTTGATTTCGTTCTTATTCTGGGCAGAGGTTACCTGGATAAGTTGGCTAATTTCTTTGCCCTGTTTAATGATAAAATCAACTTCGTTATGCTGGTGGTCTTTCCAGTAGTAAATTTCTGTCAGATTCTGGGATTTTGTTCTCTGTAATTCTACTACTACAGCATTTTCTATAAAATAACCTCTATTCTCTGAAAACCCAAAGGCAACCATGCTTACAATACCATTATCAACGCAGTAAAATTTTTTAGGCGCTATAATTTGTTGTTTTAATTTAAATGAGAATCTCTCTAATTTGCAGATTAAAAAAGAGTCTTCTAAGTAAGAAAGCCAGTGGGAAATGGTAGAAACGCGTTTTATATTTAAAATATTTGCTAATTTACGGTAACTTGCCTCCTGGCAGAAATTGGTAATAATATATTTTGTCAATTCTCTCATACTTTCTATTTTTTTAATCTTATATCTTAATAAAATGTCTTTTGTGATAATGTCATTGTAGATCCGCGAAAGTATTGCCTTCCCAAACTTATTTACCTCTGGAAAACCTCCTATACTAAGGTAACCTTCCAGGTGGCGTAAGATCTCTGCCTTTTCTCGGGTAGTATAATCCTTCTGTATTTTTATTTGGTTTAAATCTAAGTATTCTCGGAAAGAAAAAGGAGAAAGCATTATATCTATATATCTTCCGGTTAAATGCGTTGATAATTCACCTGCCAATAACTTTGAGTTGCTTCCAGTGATGATAACTTTTTTTGTCCTCCTTAACCTATTTACGAATAATTCCCATTTTTTAACATTTTGGACTTCGTCTAAAATTACATACTCTATATCGCCATAAAGCTCATAGAAGGATTGTAAAATTTTATCAAGGTCTTCGGTTCTTAAGCCTGCTATCCTTTCATCATCAAAATTTATATAACCGAAATTTTTATTTTTCGCTACCAGATAAGAAAATATAGATTTACCGCATCTTCTTACTCCTACTATAGCAAGCACATTGGGATACCTTAAATAACTTGTTGCCTTCTCAAGTAATTCTCTATTAATTATTCTTTCTCTTTTTTCGATGCTTTGAAGCTCCTCTCTTTGTTCTTTAATTACGGCCTTTATATCCATATCAATTTAGCGCTATACTTTTATAAAAAATTTGCTATTAATAATAGTATATTTTTATTATATTAGAATTTAATGTTAAGTCAATCTTTAAATTTAGTTCTTAGAAAATCTAACCATCTGACTGAATATCCGCACAAAATTTAGTCCCCAGTGACCTAAACCAATGATGGCAATCTATTTTTGGAGGTCTCACCTCCAATAGACTTATTGCAAATATGCATTTACGCATTCCTCCAGAACTTCATGGATATCACGTACTTTAAAACCAGCTTTTTCTAATTTTTTTGTAGAAAGAATTACATTTGTCCTGACCAGCCCCAATTCTTTCAAATCAATAATTTCATATTTAAATTCAGGAACATATTTTTTATAAACTTCCAAAAGTTCCGGATATCTTAAGGCACCCTTATTGACTACATTAAATACTCCATTAGCATCTATTTTTATTAGATGCTTCAGAGCCTTTAGAAAATCAGGGATATAGGTAATTGAATTGGGAATGTCTATTACTTTTTTATATTTGAGTAATTTAGTGAGGAGGTTGCGGGGATGGGGACGGTTATCCAGAGGAATACGGGGTCTTAAAATAAGAAGGGGTATTTTTCTGGCTAAAGCCTTTAAAGCCTCTTCTGCATAAATTTTTGTCCGACTATAAAATAAATCAAAAAAATCAGGAGGTTGAATTTCCGTAATGGGTTTCTGTTTTTTATAATCAAAATGATAGATACATCCTGAACTGATATGAATGAATTTTATTTTTTTTCTTAAAGAGAGCTCAGCCAAAATCAATGGAACAAAGGTGTTTGCCTGTAGAGTTTTATCTAAATCTTTTTCGCATTCATCCACATTTTTCCCGATATGTCCGATGCAGTTAAGGATAATTTTGGGATTAAATTTATCTATCTCTTCCTCCGCTTCTTTTAAAGAAAGAATTTCTCTTTCCGTGAGGGAACAATTAAATTCTTCCTGAACCCTTGTTCCTATGAAGCCCTTACCAAAAATGAGAATGCTATTTTTCTTCATCAATTATTCTCAAAAGATATGCTCCGTAACTTGTGTTGTATTCCTTTGCCAATTTTTTAAGTTGTTTTTTATCAATATAGCCCATTCTGTAGGCAATCTCCTCGGGACAACCTATCTTTAATCCCTGACGCTCTTCCATCGTCTTAATGAATAAGGAGGCATCAATTAGAGAATCATAGGTTCCGGTATCTAACCAGGCATACCCCCGACCTAAGAGGATGATTTTTAATTTTCCTTTTTTTAAATAGAGATTGTTTATATCGGTTATCTCCAGTTCATTTCGCCAGGAAGGCTTAAGGGTTTTGGCAAGTTTTATTACCTCGTTATCGTAAAAATAGATTCCCGTAACCACCCAGTTTGATTTTGGATTTTTTGGCTTTTCTTCTATGGAGACTACTTTATTATTTTTATCAAACTCAATTACTCCATATCGCTGGGGTTCCTTAACATAGTAACCAAAAATTGTTGCTCCCGCGTTTTCTTTTGCCTCATTAAGTAGAACAGGAAGACCGTGTCCAAAGAAGATATTGTCTCCTAAGATAAGACAGACCCTATCTTTTTTGAGAAAATCTTCTCCAATAATGAAGGCTTCGGCTATCCCCCGTGGCTCTTTCTGTTCAGCGTAAGTAAGAGTGATTCCTAACTCTTTTCCCTCACCTAATAAATTTTTAAAGAAAGGAAGTGCTTGGGAAGTGGAAATTATCAATATCTCTCTAATTCCCACCAGCATCAGAACCGAAAGGGGATAGTAAACAAGCGGTTTATCATAGATGGGAAGGAGCTGTTTACAGATTCCTTTGGTAATGGGATAAAGTCTTGTGGCTTTTCCTCCGGCTAAAATTATTCCTTTCATAATTTTTCTTTTTTCTCAAACCATTGATTGAATTCAATGATAAGAGAATTCACCCCAAATCCCAGAGTGAAGGCAAGAGAGAATATTTTAAACCCCGTTTCAAAACCGATGATTTTTACCGAGATATCTAAGCGGGGGAAAAGAATGAAAGTAAAGAGAGTGCTGAGGATAAGGGAGGCAAGCGTTCTTCTTAAGTATTTGACATCAAATTTTATTTTCTTTCCCTGATAGAGTTTGCGCAGGTAAGGGCTCATTAAACGTGAAAATATTCCCAGCCAGATACCGGAAAGAAGAATGAAGAATTGTGGGGTCATTTATTAATCTCCTTTAACCACTTGCCACTAAATTGCTATAAAATTTGCCTGAACCAGGAAATGGTTCTCTTTAAGCCCTCCTCAAATTTTACCTTTGGTTCCCAGTTAAGTATTTTTTTTGCTAAACTGATATCGGGCATTCTTTTTTTAGGGTCGTCTTGGGGAAGGGGTTTGAATTCAATTTTACTTTTGCTTTCTGTGATTTGAATGATTAATTTTGCTAATTCTATTACAGAAATCTCTGTGGGATTTCCCAAATTTACCGGCAGATGGTAGTCTTCATCCATAAGTCTGATTATCCCTTCTATAAGGTCAGAGATATAACAGAAACTGCGCGTCTGGTTTCCCGCTCCATAAACAGTGAGTGGTTGATTGGTAAGTGCCTGGGTAATAAAATTGGGGATAACCCTTCCATCTTCACGACGCATCCTCTCTCCATAGGTATTGAAAATGCGCACAATGCGGGTATCAATTTTATGCACACGGTGATATGCCATAGTGATTGCTTCGGCAAAGCGTTTTGACTCATCATATACTCCGCGCGGACCGATGGCATTAACATTTCCCCAATAGGTCTCTGGCTGAGGATGAACTAAAGGGTCTCCATATACTTCAGAAGTGGAGGCAAGGAGAAACTTTGCCTTTTTTGCTTTGGCTAAACCCAGGGCGTTATGTGTGCCTAAGGAACCCACCTTTAAAGTCTGAATGGGAAGTTTTATATAATCTATGGGACTGGCGGGAGAAGCAAAGTGTAAAACATATTCAATATCTTCATTTATCTCAATGGGTTTGGTTACATCATGTTGAATAAAACAGAAGCGCGGGTTTTTCAGGAAGGGTTCAATATTTTTGAGATTTCCTGTGCTGAGATTATCCAGGCAGATTACTCTCTTCCCTTCGGCAAGTAGACGTTCACACAAATGTGAACCAATAAAACCTGCCCCTCCAGTAAGTAAACAACTCCCCATCTACCCCCCTTTTCCACCCCAGGGGTGGAATTCCACCCCTGGGGTGGAGATGGTAAGTTATTATTGTTCAAATAGATGAAATTGTTCTTCAGATGATATCTCTTTAAGCAGAGAAATAACCTGTTGGCAAAGCTCGGCAAAACTCATATCCTTTGCTTCTTCCCCACTATAACCGAGGATATAGAGGAGGTCCTCGCGAGTAATTATTCCCTCCCTACTCCATCCCCGAATAGGCTCAATTTCTAAATCTATAAGAACCTTAAAATAATCTTCGTCGTTTGGGGTGGGAGAAAGATGGGTTTCTAAGTTTGCTTCTTTTACCAGAAGTTTAGCAAAATCAAACTGATTCATTCCTTCTGTAAACTTTGGCTCTTCAGCAAGAAGTAATGTAGAAAGTGTGCAGAAGATAAAAAAGACTGCTAACACTCTCTCGTGCATCTGTCCTCCTTTCTTTTTAGTGAAGGGTTATATTTCTCTTTAAACCAAGCCACCGTTCTTTCCAATCCTGTCGGAAAATCTGCCTCAGGAACAAAACCCAAGAGTTTTTTTGCCTTAGAAATATCTGCCCAGGTTCTTTTTACATCTCCTTGACGGGGAGGAAGAAATTCTGGTTTTATCTTTTTATGCATAATTTTATTCAAAATTCTTAGAAGGTCAAGCACCGAATAGTCCCTACCAGAAGCAATATTAAATACCTCCCCATTTATTCCTTTTTTATTTACCGCTAAGAGATTTGCCTTTATCACATTGTCAATGTAAGTGAAATCGCGAGATTGTTTTCCATCGCCATAAATTGGGGGAGATTGATTATATAAAAGAGAAGTAATAAATTTAGGAACAACAATAGCATATTGCGATTCTAAAGATTGTCTTGGTCCAAAGACATTAAAGTAACGCAAAGAAACAGTCTCCAGTCCATAACTGGAACTGAAGACCTGACAGTAATATTCACCCGCAAGCTTGGAAGCAGCGTATGGAGAAATGGGATGGGGTAAAAAATTTTCTTTCTCGGGGAACTTATCGGTATCTCCATATACAGAACTGGAGGAAGCATAGACTACTCTTTTTACTCCCATTTTTTTACTGGCAAGGAGAATGTTTAAGGTTCCTTGAATATTTACTTCATTATATTCCAAGGGATATTTCATAGACTTAGGAACAGAGCGAAGGGCAGCCTGATGCAAAACATAATCTACTCCTCTACAAGCTTTTTCGCAGGTCTTCAAATCACGAATATCTCCCTCAATTAAAGAAAAAGTAGATGAAGAATAATTACTAAGAAAAGAGAGGTTTTCTCGCTTACCTGTGACAAAGTTGTCAAGGATACGCACCTTCTCTCCTTGTTTAAGCAGAGTTTCTACAAGGTGTGAACCAATAAACCCCGCTCCTCCAGTTACTAAATAAACAGCCATAACCTTTTCTCCACCCCTGGGGTGGAAGTAGTAAGTTATTCTATTCCAATAATAAAGATTTTATCTTTTCTAATTCTCTTTGGTAAGCAATTCTATCTTCCACAAATTCCCTATAAGTTTCCGGCGAGAGATCAAAGAATTCATCCTTATCACAGATGACTTCCTCTTTATTAGCCAAACCAATGTATTCCCGATAGGAAGAAAATAGCCATTCTTCAGGGTTCTTTACTAATCCTGCACTCGTAGGATTCAGATGAATATAACGAGTAAGATGGAGAAGTTGTTCCTCGGTGTTTACCAATTTATTTTTAAATTTTCCTTCCCATAGAGGACCTTTCCTTTTATGTTTGAGGTTAAAGAAACGTGAGTAACTATTAAGAAGATTTCCCATAAAGAGAGAAATTCCCTTCTCTTTCAATTGCTTTAAGATGAGATGAATATGCGTAGGCATAAGACAGTAAGCAATTATCTGGACAAGTTTCTCTTTATTCTGCGCTAAAGAGGAGAAAGAGACCAGATTCCCTCTTTCTCTTTCTGATTGTAAAAATTGGGAAAATTTCGGAGAGATATTTTCAATCTGATAGTATCTGATTATATCTCTCATCCGCAGAAATTCAGTCTTATTGCTAAAGACACGGTAATCGGCTATACTCTTTGTGAAGATATGATAAACCTCTCCGCAAACTAATGTTTCTTTCCTTCGCATTTTCAATACCTTACCACTTCCACCCCCGGGGTGGAGGTGGGTTAAATGGGGATGATTTTTTTGTCTCTATAGGTGCCTAAAGCGTTGCGCGTGTCAATAACCAATTTTGCCTCTTGGGCAATCAAGCCATAATCTAAACTGAGATGGTCAGTTACAATAAGCACACAATCTTTATCTCTTACCGTTTCTACATTAAGAGGAACGGATTTATAAATTTTATCTTCTATCCTCAGTTCAGGGATATAAGGGTCGTGATAGGAAACCCTGGATTCTCTTGCATTAAGGAGTTTAATAATTTCCAGAGCCGGAGATTCCCGGATATCCGCAACATCGCGCTTGTAGGTCACCCCGACGATTAATATCTCGGAATTTTTTAAAGGTTTCCCCAAGGCATTCAAAGCAAGCGTGGCTTTGTCAACTATATAATGGGGCATATAGGCATTAATCTGCTGGGCGAGCTCAATAAACCGAGCTTCAAATCCATAGGCACGCGCCTTCCAGGAAAGGTAAATAGGGTCATAAGGGATACAGTGCCCACCAATCCCTGGACCGGGATAAAAAGCCATAAAACCAAAGGGTTTAGTTTTCGCCGCCAGAATTACCTCCCAGACATTGATTTTCAATTTATCACAAAGCAGAGCCATTTCGTTCGCCAGCGCAATGTTTACTGCCCGGAAGGTGTTCTCCAGAAGTTTTACCATCTCCGCTACTTTTGCCGAAGAAACCGTAATTACTTCCCTTATAATTTGATGATAGAGAGTATAAACAAGACTGGTGCTTTCTGGATTTATTCCTCCCACCACCTTGGGAATATCCCGGGTGGTAAACTGTGTATTCCCCGGGTCAATTCTCTCCGGAGAAAAGGCAAGGAAAAAGTCCTTTCCTCCTTTTAATCCCTTTTCCTCCAGAAGGGGAAGGATTATCTCCTCGGTTGTTCCGGGATAGGTGGTGCTTTCTAGGACAATAATCTGCCCCTTTTTTAAATAATGGGCAATATTTTGCGCAGCCTCCAGAATATAGGAGATATCTGGTTCGCGGGTTTTGCGTAAGGGAGTGGGAACACAGATAATGATAATCTCCACTTTGCCTAAGACTTCGGTTTTAGAGGTTGCTTTTAAGCGTTTTTCTTTTACCTGAGTTTTCAATTCTTTACTGGGAACATCTAAGATATAAGAAACTCCGCGGTTAATTTTCTTCACCCTCTCTCCATCTACCTCTAAACCGATGACTTCAAAACCCTCACGGGCGAATTCTAAGGCAAGGGGTAAACCCACATAGCCTAAACCAATCACACTGATTTTTACCTCACGGTTGATAATCTTTCTCTTTAATTCTTCTACCATATCTTTTTCCCTTCCTTCTTTAATGGTTTCCACCAGGATTTATTTTTCTTATACCACTCTACCGTTTCCTTCAAGGCAGAAAGAAAATTGTGTTTTGGTTTCCAGCCCAGATTTCTTATTTTTGTGGAATCAAGCGCGTAACGGAAATCATGCCCCGGACGGTCAGGAACATATTGAATAAAATCCTCTTTTTTACCCAGCAGTTTTAGTAAAATTTTCGCAAGCTGAAGGTTGCTCAAAAAATTTCCCCCTCCAATATTATAAATCTCCCCCGGCTTTCCTTTGTGCAATAGAAGGTCTATTGCTGAGATGTTATCCAGGACATAGAGCCAGTCACGGATATTTGAACCATCTCCATAGAGAGGAACTTTTTTGTTCTCTAAGAGATTGGTGATAAATAAAGGGATTATTTTCTCCGGATATTGATAGGGACCAAAATTGTTGGAGGAACGGGCAATGATTACCGGAATTTTGTAGGTGCGCTGATAGGAAAGGACGAGTAAATCTGCTGAAGCCTTAGAAATAGAATAGGGATTGGAGGGATTTAAGGGGGAATTTTCCTGAAAAAATCCTTCTTTTCTGCTGCCATAAACCTCATCGGTAGAAATTTGAAGATATAGTTTTGTCTTTCTTTCACGGGCTGCCTCTAAGAGAACATAGGTTCCATAAAAATTGGTTTTTAAAAAATTTTTTGCATTCTGAAGGGAGCGGTCCACATGGGTTTCACTGGCAAAGTTTATAACTATATCCACTGCACGGAGTAATTTTTTTACAACTCTCTGATCGCAGATATCTCCTTTAATAAATTTGTAGCGGGGGTCTTTTTCTATATCCCTTAAATTTTCAATGTTTCCGGCATAGGTGAGTTTGTCTAAGTTAATGATTTTGTAGTGAGGATATTTTTTAAGGATATAGCGGATAAAGTTTGAGCCGATAAAACCACAACCCCCGGTGACTAAAATTTTTTCCATAGAAATTAACCTCTCCCCATCCCTATGTAGCGAAAGCCAAGGCGTTTTAATTCCTCCGGTTCATAGATATTTCTTCCATCAATGATTACCGGCTGACGCATTAATTTTTTAATGCGCAATAAGTCCAGTTCCTTGAATTCATTCCATTCCGTAACAATCACTAAACAATCGGCATTCCTTGCCACCTTATAGGGGTCTTTTGCATAACGGACTTTTGTTTTTAAGACCTCTTTTGCCTTGGGAATTGCCTGAGGGTCAAAACAGTGGATATCTGCTCCCTCTTTCAGTAAAGCAGAAATTATCTCCAGGGAAGGTGCATTGCGGATATCATCAGTATTGGGTTTGAAAGAAAGTCCCAAAACTCCAATCTTTTTCCCTTTAACAATCCAGAGTGCATCTTTAATTTTTTTAAGAAAAATCTTCCTCTGGTTTTCATTTATCTTCCTTACCGCCTTAAGCAGTTCAAATTCGTATCCCAGTTTTTCAGAAAGATGGATAAAGGCATCCACATCCTTAGGAAAACAAGAACCACCATAACCAATCCCGGCTTCCAGAAATGCCCGACCAATCCGTTTATCTAAACCCATTCCTTCGGCAACCTTTAAAACATCTGCCCCCACTTTTTCACAGATATTGGCAAGGGCATTGATGAAAGAGATTTTTGTCGCTAAAAAGGAATTGGAGGCATGTTTAATCAATTCCGCGGAGGTGATATTGGTGAAGAGAATGGGGGCCTTAAAGGGTTTATATAACTCTGAGAGAATTTCTTTTGCTCTCTTTGACTCCGTTCCAATAACAATGCGGTCAGGATGGAGAAAATCCTGAATTGCGGAACCCTCTCTTAAAAACTCTGGATTGGAGGCAACATCAAATTTTACTTTATAGCGATTATAGATTTTTATCGTATGTTCAATCCATTTCCCGGTCTCTACAGGAACAGTGCTTTTTTCTACAATCAACCGGTAGGAACGCATATTTTTGGCAATCTCCCGAGAAACATTTTCCACAAAGGTAAGGTCTGCTTCTCCATCAGGCTTGGAGGGAGTGCCTACGGCAATAAAGATAATCAGGGAATCTCTTACTGCAGTTTTTATCTGAGTGGTAAAAGAAAGCCGTTTCTCTTTTAAATTGTGTTTTACCAATTCTTCCAGACCCGGCTCATAGAAAGGGACAATCCCCTTTTTAAGGAGTTCTATTTTTCTCCGGTCGGAATCTACACAAATCACTTCATTACCTAAATCCGCAAAGCAGGCTCCCGTAACTAAACCCACATATCCTGAACCGATTATTCCTATCTTCATCTGTTTATTAAACTTACCCTCTCCACCCCTGGGGTGGAAGTGGTTAGTAGGGTTTGGGACGGGAGTAGGAAGCAGAGAATTTAAAGGGTATCCGCGGAAACGCCTTCAGTCTGAAGATAACCCAGAAAGAATAACCCTCATCAATATTGAGGCTGAACTCCCCCGTCCAACAATGAAGGTCGCGCACTAAAGCATATTCCTGTTCTACAAAATCGTTTATTCTCTTTGTTCCGTCATCAAGGATTTTTTTGAAATCGTATCTTTCATAAATTCTGAATTGCCATTTCGGATTAAGGTTATAGATAAAGGAAGTAGTCAATTCCTGAAGGGAATTTCTTTCATAACGCGAACCCAGTCCCAATGACCAGATGTCCTTATGGGAAGCGGTAAGGTCAAAATTAACTGTCTTAAAATCTTTTGCTGGTGGGTCATAGGTAGCATCGGATTCAAATCTTAACCAGGAATAAGGGGTAAGTTCCAGGTCAAATCTGAAATTTCGCCATTCACTACCCACCCCTTCAATTTTAAAATCATAATCGGCAGTGAAAAGAAATGTTCCTAAATCAACGGTTTTAAAAATTTCTCCTTCTTTTCTCTGGGTCTGAAGTTTATTCTCTATTCCTAAGGTAAACATATTCTCCCGGCCAATGGAATCTATGCTATCAAAACTCATCAGTTTCTCCGGGCTAACTGTGGGCTGATGGATATATTTGTAATTAATAATCGGAGTAACGATATGACGCAGCCGGTTTATATCCAGACCTAAAAAGTCGGAAAAGATTTCATATATTTTATAAAATTTTGTGCTTATGTCCAGCCCAGAATAAAATATTCCTCTCATTAATTCTTCATTTCCCTCTTTATCCTTGGAATAATAGGTCTGACGCATACCGAGATAAGGAGTAAGATTGAGAAAACCCCATTTCGTAAGATAGGAAATCTGCTGGTAAGTATCTCCTCTGCGCAGATCATCATCCAGGTCAGAGTTTGCCTGCTTGTTGGTAAGATTGGCGAAACTGTAATCTGCTTTATAATATAATTTTGAACTGCCCAGTTTTTGATTGGCAAGGTTAAGCGAAATCTCGGGAAGACGCTCAGTCTCAGTAAAGAAATGGTTTGTTCTTTTCTGAAGCAGAAAGGATAGACTGTAATAGGGATGAACATTGACCACGGAAAGATAAGAACGAGGCTGATTTTCATTTACATATTCCTCGCGATAAAAATAGTCTTTAAGAAAATTGATATCACTCATTTTGTGATATTCAAGAAGGGCACGGGTGTTCTCGGTTACCTGCCAGTTATGTCTTAACTGCACCCGATAGCGTTCGGTTTCCCTGCGGAGTTCCTTAGGAGGAGCTTTATCCCTTTCTTCCATATAGTAGTAACGAAATATTCCTGAACCAAAATCTTTCAAGGCATATTCCTGGTCTATGCCATGGGCAAATCCCTTTTTCTCCCGATAGTCAAAATGGAGAAAACCTTTTTTATTCTCAATTAAGTCATAGCGCCAGGCAGTGAGCATATACCAGCCCCATTTTTTATTTCTTCCTGGAATGAAAATAAAATGGGGATATTTTTCTTTTAAGGAATATCTTAAATAGGGAAGGTAAAAAAGCG
The DNA here is from genome assembly GCA_023818355.1 of Candidatus Omnitrophota bacterium. Lineage (GTDB taxonomy): Bacteria > Omnitrophota > Gorgyraeia > DTHP01 > DTHP01 > DTHP01. The sequence goes on along the minus strand of JAMWCM010000004.1, from coordinate 16,543 downwards.
GAACATTTCCTACCAGAAAAACCACATCATAGGCTACCACTTTATCATCAAGAAATACTTCTATTTTTTTTGACTTTATCCGGTAATGGGGTTTTTCACGGTCACAGGTGGTAACATATCCTTCTTTTACAATGTATTTTTTCTCCTCCACCTTTTCTCCCTTTTTACCTCTTCCATACCAGGGACCCATCCTCTCTATCCCCAATTCTCTTACTTCACCCTTTTTAGTTTCAAAATTGTAGTAGAGTTTTTCTCCACTAAAAACTGTTTCATCCTGATACAATCTCACTTTCCCTTCCGCAATGGCATCTTTTGTTTCAGTGAAAAATTCAATTCGCTCACAGGTCAATTTCATATTCTGATAATTGATTTCTACATTTCCCTCACCAACAATCTTTTTCTCCTCAGTAAAATATTCAATCCTATCTCCATTGACTACAACCGAGCCCTTATCCTGGGCAAAACATAAAAGTGCAAAGTGCAAAATGCAAAATGCAAAATTATAAATTGAAATATAAAATCTCATTAATTTTGAAGTTGAATTTAAACTTTTGCTCGTCATTTTGATTTTTCAATTTTGATTTTTGCTTTGGGAACTTTCTTCCAGTCCTCAAGAAAACGCTGGATACCGATATCGGTTAAGGGATGTTTTAAGAGTTGCTCCAAGACATTAAAAGGACAGGTGGCAATATCTGCCCCCAATAGCGCTGCCCTTAGAACATGGAGGGGATTGCGCACACTGGCAACAATGATTTGGGTAGAAAAATTGTAATTATGAAAGATGGTGCGAATATCCTGAATTAAATCCATACCCCAACTGCTGATATCATCAAGTCTTCCCACAAAAGGGGAGACAAAACTGGCTCCTGCTTTGGCAGAAAGAAGTGCCTGCGTAGCCGAGAAGCATAAAGTGACATTGGTCTTTATCCCCTCCCCGCTTAAAACTTTTACTGCCTTTAGACCTTCTTTGGTTAGAGGAATTTTTACCACAATATTTTTATGAATCTGAGAAAGTGTGCGTGCTTCTTTGATTATCCCTTCCTTATCTTTGCTTATTGCCTCCGCAGAAATCGGTCCATCCACAATTTTACAAATCTCTTTAATTAATTCTTGGAAATCTTTTCCTTCTTTAGCTACCAAGGTAGGATTGGTGGTAACCCCATCAATAATTCCCCAGCTTGCTACCTCTTTTATTTCCTCAAGATTTGCCGAATCAATAAATAATTTCATCGCTTACCCCCTTTTAACATCTCTCTTGCTAAAATCCCTGCTCCGATTATACCGGCATCGTTTTTTAATTTTGCCGGAACAATCTTCACTTTCTCTGCGGGAATGCGCATTGCGCGTTCTTTAACAGTCTGCCTTATTGCCTTAAAGAGAAACTCCCCTGCTCCGGCAACTCCTCCCCCAATGATAACCATTTCAGGATTAAGTAGATTTACTACTCCCGCAAGCACTATACCAATCCTTCTTCCCACATTCTGCCAGATTGCTTCTGCCAGAGGGTCGCCCTTTTTTAAAGCCATACTGAGAATCTCCGGATTGAGCTGAGAAAAATCATTTTTTATTAAATCAGATAAAATAGGAGAGGACCATCCTTTTTTAAGCTTCTCTATGGTTTCTTCTACGATATAGCGATTACCTACATATCTTTCCAGACAGGCCTTTCCTCCACAGTTGCAGGAAGGTCCTTCTTCGTTGAGGGGAATGTGGCCAACCTCTCCGGCGGAGAAACTCGTCCCCCGATAGAGTTTTCCCTCTAAGATCAACCCTCCACCCACCCCTGTCCCCAAGGTAATACAGAGCACATTTTTTTTCCCTTTAGCACGGCCAAAATATAACTCTGCCAGCGCCATCACATTAACATCGTTATCTATAAAAACCGGAACTCCCAGAGAATTTTCCAATCTCCTTTTCAGATAAACATTTTCCCAACCCGGGATATTTACTAAATAGTAAACCAGTCCCTTTTCTGGATTAACCAAGCCGGGAACTCCAATTCCAATCGCCTTCGGTTTAAATTTTATTTTCTCTCTAAGATGAAGAATCTGTTTTTCTAATGCCTGAATAAGTAATTTTTTTCCGGGAAATTCAGGGGTGTTAAATTCAGCATATCTGAGCAGTTTAAATTCATCATTGAGAAGACCAAATTTTGTCCGGGTTGCTCCTAAGTCAATCCCTATGTAGTAGCTCATTTTATCTCTCCATAAAAGAGCACACAGTTACGGCCACGATTTTTTGCAGAATATAAAGCCTTATCGGCATTGGCAATCAACTCTATTGCCGAATCCCCATCTTCAGGAAAAACTGCTCCTCCCAGGCTTACGGTAATCTGAAATTCTTCTCCATAGGTTTTGAAAGGATAACTCGCTATTGCCTCCCGGATTCTCTCAGCAACAATCTTTGCCTCAGCCTGTTTAGTATTGAGGAGAAGTATAGAAAACTCCTCACCACCATACCTGCCTACAAGGTCAATCTCTCTTAGGTTTATTTTTAAGAGACGAGCGAGTTCACGGAGAACATAATCTCCCGTAAGATGGCCATAAAGGTCGTTGCATTTTTTGAAATGGTCAATATCAAGCATGAGAAAGGTAAGTGACAGATTATGCCTCTTTGCCCGGGATAGTTCTTCTTCAAATAGCCCCATTATCTTTTTGCGCACATAGAGCCCGGTAAGGCTATCGGTAGTGGCTAACCGCTCTATTGTCTCATAGAGAGTTACTTTCCTTAACACCAGAGACAGCTGGGTGGAGAAAAGAGAAAAACGGGAAAAATCTTCCCTCAAAAGCCCCTCTAAGAGAAGGAAACCTATTAAGCGGTCTCCTGCCATCAGGGCAGAAAGGGCAAAGGGAATTTTTACTTCTACGTTATAAATCTGCTTAAGCTCTTTGTCTTCCGGACTAAAATAAAAATAGCCTCCTCCGGGATAAATCTTTTCTATAACTTTGTAATATTCTTTCTGTGGAAGAAAACTCTCTTTTAATCCCTCAGCGGGAGAGGAAAGATTATAGATTTTATCAATAATAAAAACAGTATTTGGACGCAGGAGAATGAGAAAACTCTGGAGAAAAGAAAAATTCTTCCTTAAATTATTTTGCAGAAAAATGCAGAGTTCAGTAAAAGAGAGAATTTGTGACATCGCTTTAGTTATCTCGTATAAAGTATGCATATTAAAATTATCTTTTTCCAGGCGGGCAAGGGTTTTATTCATCTCTCCAAGTTTTCTCTCTATCTCCCTGCAGGAGGAATTCAGACGGGTTAATTTTTCTTCCACTTCCTGGGAAAGGGTGTGGGCCATTTTTTCAAATCCGCTGACCAGAAAAGGGGAAGAAAAAAGCACCAGAGATATACTCAAAAAAGTTACCCGATTATGCATCATTTTCCCGGAAACAAATTCCATAAAACCAAAAAGTAAAATAGTGAGGATGGTGAGCAAAAAAATTTTCTTCCCCCGGATAAGAAAATTTAATATAAAGAATAAAGGAATTAATAACACCCCCCAGTTCATTTCATTCCTGCATAGGCAATGCGGTTTCTTCCTTTCTCCTTAGCAAAATATAGCCACTCATCCGCTTTGTGAATAAGTTCTTCTTTAGTCCTCCCCTCACGGGGATAAGCAGCAATTCCGATAGAAATTGTCAAGCGCGTTGCTTCACGGCGCAGATAGAAAATTTCTTTTTCTACATTCTCCCTTATCTTTTGGGCAAGTTCAATGGCTTTCTCCTTGGACTTATCCACAAGGACCAAGAGAAATTCTTCTCCACCGTAGCGCACAGCAAAATCTTCTCCGGAAAGATGGGTAAGCAGAAGCTGGGCAATCTTTTTGAGCATAATATCTCCCGCAATATGACCATAGCGGTCGTTATAGTCTTTAAAATGGTCAAGGTCAAGCATTAAAAGAGAAAACTCCTTCGCTTTTGCCATCACTTCTTCTATACGGGTATAAAGATAGCGGGGGAGGAAAAGTCCCGTTAAGCCATCAATTTTAGCCAGGATCTCGGTCTTCTGATATAGATAGGCATTCTCCACCCCGACGGTGACTAAATCAGAAAAAATATCAAGCATGCGTAAATCATCGGGGGTAAAACTTCCCGGAAGAGAAGATTCTAAACGCACCACCCCCAATATCTTACCTTCAGAGGTCAAAGGGCAGGCAAGTAAAGCCCGAAATTCTCTCTTTAAATCCTCAACAGTCTCCGGAGAGAAACGGAAGTCTTTTTGCACATCGTTAACTAGGAGATTCTTATAACTACGGAGTATCCAGCGGTCAAAGATATCCAACTCTAACTCCTGATTCTGTAAACCCCTTCTGGTTTTTAATAAAGAATGGGTTATGCGCGGATTATCCATCTCTCCCAGCTCATCCCCTACCAGATAGATTAAGAAATTCTCTGTGGAGGGAATGATTTCCCAGATTCTCTGTTCCGCGGACTTAATTACACGGTTAACATCTAAGGTTATACTCAACTCCTCAGCCATAAATTTTAAGCGGAATAACCTTTCAAATCTCCGGGTAAGGAGAGATTGTAATCTGGTCTTTTCCTCCTCTTCCAGAATATACTTATCTATCCTCTCTCTCAAATTAAGCAGATTCTTCTTGTATTCCTTGATACTTAAGAGAAATTTATTTTCGGCAAAAGCCGAAAGCACCCCTACACCAAAAGTTATTCCTAATAAAGGAGTGATATAGGTTGTTTGATAGTAATTGATAAAGCGATTGCTGATAAGAGAAATAAAAAGAAAGTAAAATAATCCTGGAATATTTCCTAAAGTAAATATGGTAAGTGAAATTAAAGGAATGAAAAGAACAAACAAAGCAGTTACCTTATCCTCCAAGTTTGCCTCTTCCCCCCAAAGTAATCTCTCTATGAAAAAGAAAAGCAGAGAAGAGCAAAAGAGAATAAGCAGGGTGTTAAGGATTTTTAACTTAGCCATTTAGACAATCGCCTTTTCGGTATCCTTATCAAAGAAGTGCACTTTATTCATATCTAAGACCACTTCTATCCGCTGACTTACCTGCGGAGGCCGGACCATCCCTCTCACCCGGGCAATGAGACTGTTTTTACCCGTATTAAGGTAGAGGTAAATTTCTGAGCCCATGGGTTCAACAATTTCTACCAGAACATCTATAGTATTCTCTGGAGAGGAATGGGTGGTGAAGAATTTATCGTAAATATCCTCGGCTCTTATTCCCAAGATAACCTCTTTCCCTTCATATTTCTCTAAAACCTCAAACATACTTTCCAGGATTTTTACTTTAAATTTACCTTCATCAAAAAAATATTTTCCGTTCAGTTTGATGATTCTTCCGGGCACAAAATTCATTGGAGGGGTGCCAATAAATCCCGCCACAAACTTGTTTACCGGACGATTGTAGAGCGTTAAAGGGTCACCCACCTGCTGAATAACTCCCTCCTTCATTACCACAATGCGCGAACCGAGGGTCATGGCTTCCACCTGGTCGTGGGTAACATAGATCATCGTGGTCTGCAAACGGTTATGGAGTTTATTCAATTCAGTGCGCATCTGCACCCGCATTTTTGCATCTAAGTTACTCAAGGGTTCATCAAATAAAAATACCAACGGCTTCCTTACAATCGCCCTTCCCACGGCTACACGCTGTTTTTCTCCTCCGGAGAGTTCCTTAGGCCTCCGTTCTAAGAGATGGGTAATTCCCAAGATGCGCGCTGCTTCTTTAACACGCTCATTTATCTCCGCTTTTGTATAACCTCTTAAACGCAAACCAAAAGCCAAGTTCTCATAAACATTCATATGGGGATAGAGTGCGTAGTTCTGAAAAACCATGGCAATGTTTCTATCCTTGGGAGGGACATCATTGACTAATTTATCTCCAATGTAGATTTCTCCGGAAGTAACCTCCTCTAAGCCAGCAATCATTCGCAAAGTAGTGGACTTTCCACATCCCGAAGGTCCCACAATTACCACAAATTCTTTACTTTCCACTCCTAAATTAAAATCTTTTACCGCAACCACCCCTCCGGGAAAAACCTTAGTTACCTGTCTTAAACTTACCTGTGCCACATTACCTCCCTTCAACTATTTAACCTTTTAACTAATATTTATCAGCTTAAATACTCAAGTAACTGACTTAAGGTTGCCTTTAAGTCTTTACGCTGAACAATCATATCAATGAGTCCATGTTCTAAGAGAAACTCCGCACGCTGAAATCCAGAGGGCAGAACCTGATGAATAGTCTGTTCAATTACGCGCGGTCCCGTAAAACCGATTAAGGCTTTGGGTTCAGCAATGAGCACATCCCCCAAACTGGCAAAGGAGGCAAGGACACCGGCCATTGTCGGATGGGTAAGGAGGGAAATAAAACATTGTCCGGAACGATGGAAACGAGAAAGTGCCGCCGAGGTCTTTGCCATCTGCATCAGGGAAAACATTCCCTCCTGCATCCTTGCCCCTCCACCTGAGCCGGAAACAATGATTAAAGGCAATTTCTTCTCCAGGGCAAACTCAATAATCCGGGTAATTCTCTCTCCCACTACCGAACCCATTGAACCCATCATAAAGCGCGCATCGGTTACCGCAAAAGCAACCCTTTTTCCCTCAATTGTTCCCTCACCACTGACTACCGCATCTTTTAAGCCGGTAAGTTCCTGCTCTTTCTGGAGTTTCTCTTTATAGGTAACCGGGCCCTTAAATTCTAAGGGGTCAAGGGAAGAAAGTTCGGCATCCCGCTCTTTAAAACTATCCTTATCTAAGAGAAGTGTGATGCGCTCCGAGGCAGTGAGCACAAAATGGTAATTGCATTTGGGACAGACTTTAAAATTCTCCTCAAGGGTTTTATTATAAATAATTTCTCCACAGTCCTCACATTTTGTCCAGAGCCCATCAGGGATCTCTTTACGCTTGGCAATCTTAACTAAGGTATATTTTGGTCTTCCGAATATAGCCATCTTATTTATATTTCATTGCCCCAAGGAGGACTTGAACCTCCGACACGAGGTTTAGGAAACCTCTGCTCTATCCAACTGAGCTACTGGGGCAATACATCAATATTTTATCAAAGAGAAAACCGAATACTTCTCCAACTGCTTGCGCCCATTGAGGGAAGTAAGTTCTATAAGAAAAAGACATTCCACAATCTTTGCCCCTAACTTCTCCACCAGTTCGGTAACCGCTTTGATTGTCCCTCCGGTAGCCAGTAAATCATCCACAATAAGGACACGCTTTCCCTTTTTTAAAGCATCCTTATGGAGAGCAAGGGTATCCTCACCATATTCTAAGGAATAGGTAACCTCTACTGTCGGGGCGGGAAGCTTTCCCTTTTTTCTCACCGGAACAAAACCCGCATTTAATTTATATGCCAATACCGAGCCGAAAATAAATCCCCTTGCCTCCACTGCCACCACAGAGTCTATTTTCTTCCCTCTGTAACGCTGGGCAAAAATATCCATTACTTTTTTAAATATTTTGGGATTTTTTAAGAGGGTAGTTATATCCCGGAAAAGGATTCCCTTACGGGGAAAATCAGGAATGGAACGGATGTATCTTTTAAAATTATTCTTCACCTCTTCTTCCGCTTTCGGCTTTTCTTAATCTGGTGGGGTAATTCTTTTTTCTCCTCTTCTCTTAAACGCTTTTTCAGGAAATAAAATTTCTTTGCCTGCTGTGAGGTAAGGAGTTTACGCATCTTCTTCAAAGCATTTGCTTCAATCTGCCTTATCCTTTCCCTGCTTAAGGAGAACTTATCGGCTACTTCACTGAGGGTATGGGGAACTCCTTCCTGAAAACCAAAACGCATACTTAAAATTTCCCTTTCTCTCTCTGGCATCATACTCAATAACTCTGCCACTTTTTCATGGCGAAAAAGACTAACCAACTCATCCACCGCATTTTTTGCAGTGACATCTTCCACTAAATCTACAAACTCAGTAGAACTTTGTTCAATAACCATCCGGTCAAGAGAACTTGTGCGACTGGAGAGCTGAGAAATCTCTTTAACCTTACGCACGGAAATATCCATTTCCTTGGCAATTTCTTTATCTGTGGGTTTGCGGCCCAATTTATGGGAAAGTCTCTCCGTGACCTTATGCAATTTGCTAATCATTTCATTGATATAAACCGGAAGCCTTACCACCCTTGCCTGATTGGCAATGGCACGGGTGATGTATTGCCTTACCCACCAGGCAGCATAGGTGGAAAAACGGTACCCTTTGTTAGGATTGAACTTTGTTACCGCATGCATTAAACCGATGTTTCCCTCTTCAATCAAATCGGTCAAGGGAAGTCCGAGAAAACTATATTTTTTTGCCATATTTATCACCAGGGGAAGATTGGCATGGATGAGTCTGTCGCGGGCAATGCGATCTCCCCGTTTGGCACGTCGTGCCAGTTTAATCTCCTCTTCAGCAGTTAATTTCTCTACTTTTTTAATGTCCCTTAAATAAGCCCTAATTGGCTCCATTTATTCCTCGCCTAAATTATTCCTTAATTTTTTCTTCCAGAACCGCCTGACTGGCAGCCAATTTGGCAATGGGAACTCTAAAAGGAGAGCAACTCACATAGTCCATTCCCACGCGGTGACAGAACTTCACCGACTCGGCGTCCCCTCCATGTTCACCACAGATCCCAATTTTTAAATCCGGTCTTGTTTTTCTTCCCCGGGTAATTCCCATTTTTACCAGTTCTCCAATCCCTTCCTCATCAATTGTCTGAAAGGGGTCATTGTGCAGAATTCCCCTTTTTAAGTATTCAGGCAAAAATCCTCCCATATCATCACGGGAAAAGCCAAAGCCCATCTGCGTGAGGTCATTAGTTCCGAAGGAAAAAAATTCTGCTACTTCAGCAATTTTATGGGCAAGTAAAGCAGCACGAGGAATTTCAATCATTGTCCCAATAAGATAGTCAATCTTTTTTATTTTGTATTCATTAATAACTTCCTTATAAACCTTTTTCACAATCTCTACCTGATGAAGAAATTCTCTCACCTCGGCAACCACCGGAATCATAATCTCCGGTTTTACCCTTTTCCCCTCTCTGATTAATTCTGCACAGGCAGTAAAGATAGCCCGCACCTGGGTCTCAGTAATCTCTGGATAGGTTATTCCCAGACGCACTCCCCGATGTCCCATCATGGGATTTGCCTCTCTTAAAGCCATGGCTCGCTTTTCCAATTCCTCTAAGGAAATGTTTAAACTCCGAGCTAAACTCTCTATCTGCTCCTTCTGATGGGGAACGAATTCATGAAGGGGAGGGTCAAGTAACCTGATGGTTACCGGAAGCCCTTCCATTGCTAAGAGCGTCTTTTTTATATCCTCTTTGAAGTAGGGGAAAAGTTCATTTAATGCTGAACGCCTTTCCTCCTCTGTGCGGGAGACAATCATCTTGCGCAGTAAGAAAAGGGGCTGTTCTGAACCTTTCCCATAAAACATATGTTCGGTTCTAAAAAGCCCAATTCCTTCTGCTCCAAAAGAACGTGCACGCTTTGCATCCTCAGGATTATCCGCATTGGTGCGAATCTTTAATTTTCTTACCTTATCACAAATTTTAAGAAATTCATTAAGTAGGGTATTCTCTGCAGAGACATCAATCATTGCAAGCCTTCCCTCATAGACATATCCCTTTGTTCCGTTGAGGGTAAGCCAATCTCCTTCCTTTAAGGTCTTTCCATTTACACTGAATTCTTTCCTTCCATAATCTATCTCTATCTCTCCACAGCCAACAATACAACACTTACCCCAGCCCCTGGCGACTAAAGCAGCATGAGAAGTCATTCCACCCCTTGCTGTCAAAATAGCTTCTGCTGCCCGCATCCCTTCTACATCTTCGGGATTGGTCTCTTCACGCACGAGGATAACTTTTTTGCCTTCCTTTGCCCAGTTAACTGCATCCTGGGCAGTAAAAACAATCTGCCCCACCGCTCCTCCGGGACCCGCAGGAAGTCCTTTGGCTAAGGGTTTCTTCTGCAATTCCTCCTTGGGGTCAATGATGGGATGGAGCAATTCATCCAACTGGGAAGGACTAACCCTGGCGATAGCCATCTCTTTGGTAATCAGTTTCTCCTTATACATCTCTACTGCCATTCTTACGGCTGCCAGACCATTACGCTTTCCAATCCGACACTGGAGAATAAAAAGTCTTCCCTTCTCAATAGTAAATTCAATATCCTGCATATCCCGGTAGTGTTTCTCCAGTTTCTTCTGAATTCGGAAGAGTTCTTTATAGACTAAAGGCATCTCCTCTTCTAAGGTTTTGAGATGCTTATTGTATTCACTCCGTGAGTATTCATTGATGGGTGCAGGGGTGCGAGTCCCCGCTACCACATCCTCTCCCTGTGCATTGATCAGATATTCACCATAGAACTGGTTTTCTCCATTTCCCGGATTACGGGTAAAGGCTACACCGGTAGCCGAACGCTTATCTAAATTTCCAAAAACCATCGCCTGCACATTTACCGCAGTTCCCCAGTCATCAGGAATACGCTCAATCCTCCTATAAGCCACTGCACGCTTTCCCTGCCAGGAAGCAAATACTGCACCGATTGCTTCCCAGAGTTGAATGTGAGGCTCATCAGGGAAATCTTTCTTTAATACCTCCTTTATTCTAACTTTAAAGAGCCTACATAACTCTTTTAAATCCTCGGCGTTCAGTTCTGTATCCTCAGTGATCCCTTTATTTTTTTTCCTCTCCTCCATAATCTTTTCTAACTGCTTGCGGATTCCCAATTCTTCCTTCTCCGGTTCAATCCCTTCAGCCTTCTCCATCACCACATCCGCATACATCATCAATAGCCTCCGGTAGGCATCGTAGACAAAACGCTCATTCCCTCCACTCTGTTTAATCAATCCGGGTATGGTTTTTTCTGTAAGCCCTATGTTGAGCACAGTCTCCATCATCCCGGGCATAGAGCGCCTTGCTCCTGAGCGCACAGAAACCAGTAAGGGATTTAGTGGGTCCCCAAATCTTCTTCCCATAATCTTTTCTACTTTGTGAAGTGCCTTCTCTACTTCCTCTTTTAAACCTTGGGGATATTTCCGGTTGTGTTTATAATAATAGGTGCAAACCTCGGTAGTAATAGTAAAACCTGGAGGAACGGGAAGTCTTAAATCCGGATGTCCGGCCATCTCGGCAAGGTTTGCCCCTTTTCCTCCCAAAAGTTCCTTCATCTTTTCATTACCATCTGCCTTTCCACCTCCAAAGAAGTAAACATATTTCTTACCCATTGCTCAGAACCTCCCTCCTTTTTTAACAAAGATTCAATTTAACCTGAAGATACTCCTGCAAATTATCCAGACCAATCCTTTCCTGAAGCATTGTATCTCTATCCCTTACAGTTACCTTTTTATCTTCTAAGGATTGAACATCTACCGTAACACAGTAAACGGTTCCTATCTCATCCTGTCTCCGATAAAGCCGGCCGATGCTGGCGGTATCATCATAAACAGTTACAAAATTCTGCCTCAGTTCAAGAAATATTTTCTTTGCCATCTCCACTATTTCTGAACGATTGCTCAACAAAGGTAAAACCGCTACTTTAAAAGGAGCCAGTCGCCTATCTAATCCTAAAACCACTCTTTTTTCTCCCTTTACTTTTTCTTCACGGTAAGCATCAATAAGAAAAGCAAGCAAAGCGCGGTCAACTCCTCCGGAGGGTTCAATGATGTAGGGATAAAAACGGACCCTTTTCTGGTCATCAAAATAGGTAAGCTCCACTCCGCTGAATTGAGTATGCTGACAGAGGTCAAAATCTTTCCGGTTAGCAATCCCCTCTAACTCCATCCAGCCAAAAGGGAAGTTGTATTCAATATCGGTGCAAGCCTTGGCGTAATGGGCAAGTTCCTCTTTGCTGTGTGCTCTTAAACGCAGATTTTCTTTTTTTATTCCCAATTTTATATACCAGTTCAAACGCTGGTTTATCCAGTATTCATAATATTTCTCATCTTCATCCGGAGGAACAAAATACTCCAGTTCCATCTGCTCAAACTCCCTTGTGCGGAAGGTAAAATTTCCGGTGGTAATCTCATTACGAAAAGCCTTACCTATCTGGGCAATACCGAAGGGAAGTTTGGGATGCTTGGTTACCAGGATATTGGCAAAATTCACAAATATCCCCTGGGCAGTTTCCGGACGAAGGTACACATTAAGCGCGGTCTCTTTTAAGGGACCAAGCTGAGTTTCCAGCATGAGATTAGCGCGGGTTACCTGATTGGAGAAAGGTTTACCGCAAGAGGGACAGGTATTGTCTTTAATCTCCAGACTATCCTGGCGATAATACTTATTACAATCTCTGCAGGTCAAAAACGGGTCAGAAAAACTTGTGGTATGGCCAGAGGCTTCCCAGACTTTGGGATGCATCAGGATGGCAGCATCTAAACCGAAAACATCATCGCGGAGATAAACCATCTCCCTCCACCAGGCATGCTTAATATTCTGTTTTAATTCTACGCCTAAGGGACCGTAGTCCCAGCAGCTGGCTAAACCCCCGTAAATTTCACTGCTCTGAAAAATAAATCCCCGGCGTTTAGAAAGAGAGATGATTTTCTCTATTTCTACAGGCATAGGAGAAAAAGTTTACCATAAATTTTTAAAATAAGCAAGAAATTTTATCATTGGGAATTTTCCAAAAATTTTCAGGCCAACAGCAGAAGAGGGGAAGAATTAAGACATCAGATTTTGTGGTGGTTATTTATATTTTCTTTTTTCCAGATTTACCAGATAATTAGCCCAGTATTTTGCCCTTTGCAGTCTTCTCTCTACATCCTCCTCCCACGCCTTCCGGTGGAGGGAGGATAAATAATGATGTGGGCTGCGCGCTTTCCATAATCCAGTTCCTTTTATCTCTCTGGCTCTCTGCCTCACCACTTTTCTATGCTTTTGGTTAGCGAGGGCCACCGGAGGTTTCACCTTCAGCAGTAACTTAAGCGTTTTTTCTTTCTTCTCCTTAAACTTATCCTGGGTTTAGGCAAGAAAATCCTTTAAGGGCTCCTGAATGTGCAGATAAACTAAACCCCAATTGAACCTTTCTGCACGCTTAAGGAAAATCCAGAAAGAAAGAATCACTAAGAGATACTGCCAATAACCATCACTGATGGGCGGAGGCAATTGTTGGTGAGGAATGGTTATATAGGGCATAACCAAGGAAAAAGCCTTAATCACCATCTTTAAAAATTCGGCTAAATTAAATTCTATCCCTTGTGGAAAATTGCGTTCAAAAAACATTCCCTGAGGTGAAACTAAAACCGTCCCAAGAGTGGAGACCAAAAGTCCCAGAAACTTCATTCCCTTTCCCAGTTCTATTTTCAGAAATAATTTTTTTACCGGAGTTTTCTCTCGGGATAAATCCCGGCTCGTTTTCTTTAAAATATTTTCGGCAAGTGCCTCCTTTAAGAGAAAATTTATCTTTTCCGGATTTTTTTCTTTTATTTCTGGCTTAAGGGTAATTTTCTCTCCCTCAGGAAGCATCTGAAAAAATTTCCCTATAAATTCTTTATTCTCTTTCCCTGCCAGTCCGGCAAAGAACGCCACCTCTGCGGAGATTACCTCTTTTTTATGCAAGTGCTCAAGAAAATCACCAAAACTTTCTTTTATTTTAATTTTATTTACCTCGTAATAGAGTCTTAAAAGTTCTGCATTCCAGAGAATTAAATTTTCTTGGAAAATTTTAAAAATCTCCTCTTCTTCTAAGGGTTTCTCGGAAAAATCAATCAGACGGGCTTTATTTTTTAAATAGGTAAGTAAAAAATTCTCCTTATTTAACTTTATTTTTTCCAACTCTTCGGGAGTAATTTCTGAAAAAATTCGTTCAATAAGTTTGGCAAAGCGCTCCGCCTCTTTATTGGGATTGCGCCTTTCCTTTTCTATTTTTTCTGTCTCTTTATTCTCCGGAATTTCCCGCATTCTTTCCCGAGAAGGAACTATATACTGTGGTTCGGAAGGCAAGACATTATAATTTTCTCTTGCCCAGCTTAAACCTTCTCCTAAGACCATTCCTGTTATTACAAAAATAAATAGAATCTTTCCCATCTTCTTTCTTCTGTATAATATATATCATATATTTTAAAGATTGTCAAATTATTTTTTAATATTTATAAAAATTAAATATAAATAAGATGACCTTTTCAACCGCGTAGGTTAAAAGGTTCAAACTTGCCAGCAAGAGACAAAATGCCCGGGAAGAACTTCTCTTAATGAAGGCTCTTCTTCTCTACAGAGTCCTCTTTTTTCCAGATAACAGCGCGGTAAAAAACGGCAGAGTTTATCTTCTGACCTTTTCTCTTCTGGGGTTTGAAAAGTAAAGGGTCTTTTTTTACCCAGCAGGGGAAGAGAAGAAAAAAGGAGTTTTGTATAGGGATGTAAGGGGTTTTTGAAAATCTCTTCCGCAGTAGCGTGTTCCATAATTTTCCCCCGATAAATTACACAGACTTCATCACTCAAATGGCGGATAACTCTTAAATCATGGGCAATAAAAATATAGGAGAGTTTAAATTTCTCCTGTAAGTCCATTAAAAGGTTAAGGATCTGTGCCTGAATAGATAAATCCAGTGAAGAAACTGGTTCATCAAGGATAATCAATTCCGGAGCATTTGCTAAGGCACGCGCAAGCCCGATTCGCTGACGCTGTCCTCCACTGAACTCATGGGGAAATCTCTCCAAAGAATCCTTGGTTAAGCCAACTAGTTCCAATAATTCTAAGACTCTCTTCTTCTTTTCCTGTTTACTCTGTCTCCCCAACTCCATCCCTTCCAGAATAATCTTCTCTATTGTAAAACGGGGGTCAAGGGAAGAAAAGGGGTCCTGAAAAACAAGGGAAACAGATTTTCTCCATTTTCGGAATTCATTTTCTGAAAGATGGGTTATTTCTTTACCTAATAAAAAAATCTCTCCCTTATCAGGTTTGAGGATTTTTATTAACAATTTTGCCAAGGTAGACTTTCCGGAGCCACTTTCTCCCACTATACCCAGGGTCTTTCCTTTCACTAAGGAGAAACTCACCCCATCCACCGCTTTAATATAACCCACGGTCCTGTAAAATAGCCCTTTGCGTATCGGAAAATATTTCTTTAAATCCCTTACCTCTAAGATATAATCTGTATTCATCACCTATTTTCTAAATCCGGGATTATGACACCAAACAAGATGGCTTTCAGTAATTTTTGTCTCCGGTGGAAATTCCTCAATACAGACTTCCAGTTTTCTTTCACAGCGCGGATGAAAAGGACATCCAGAGGGTCTATTTATAGCCTGGGGAACCTGCCCGGGGATTGTCTTAAGTAAGGTCCGGGGCTCATTCAGTTCTAAGAGGCAAGCAAAAAGCCTCTGAGTATAAGGATGAAAAGGATTTTGAAAAATCTCCGCAGTCTTTCCTATCTCCACAATTTTCCCCAGATACATTATTGCTACTTTATCGGCAATTTCCTTTACAATCGCCAGGTCATGGGTAATGAATAAAGCAGTAAGTCGCATCTCTTTTTTTATCTTAAGGATTAGCTCTAAAATCTGCGCCTGAATGGTTGTATCCAGAGCAGTGGTGGGTTCATCAAGAATTAAAAATTTGGGATTGCCGGAAAGATTCATCGCCAGCATCGCTCTCTGACGCATCCCTCCGCTTAACTGATGGGGATAACTTTCCAGAATAACTTCCGGTTGAGAAAAGCCAACCCTGCTCAATAATTCCTCGGCTCTCTGTTGTGCTTCTTTTTTACTTATTTTTAAATGGAAAATGAACATCTCCCTCATCTGATATCCTATGGAAAGAACAGGATTTAATGAGGTAAGGGGTTCCTGAAAAACCATGGCTATTTCTTTTCCGCGTAAATTCTGAATCTCCCTTTCTGAAAGACCCAGCAAATCCTTCCCCGCAAAAATAATCTCTCCGCCAACAATCCTTCCGGGAGGAGGAACAAGCTTAAGTATGGATAAACCCAGCACTGTTTTCCCGCAGCCGGATTCTCCTACTAAGGCAAGGACTTCCCCGCTCTTTATTTCCAGAGAAACTCCCTCAAGCACCCTAGCTACCCTGTTCTCCAGACAAAAATAAACATTCAAATTTTTTATTTCTAATAAATTCTCCATCATCAATCTTAGAGTTTGGTTATCGTCTTATAGGGATCAAAGGCATCGCGCAAACCATCTCCCAAGAGATTAAAGGCGGCTACCGTAATAAAAATGAAAAATCCGGGGATAAGCACCCAGGGATGTCGCTGAATCTCAATTATCGCCATTGCCTCGGATAAAAGGTTTCCCCAACTCGCATATGGGTCCTGAATCCCCAAACCAATTAAACTTAAAGCGGATTCTCCCAAAATGTATCCGGGGATAGAGAGGGTAATGGCTACAATAATGTATGAGAAAAGATTGGGTAAGATATGCCGGAAGATTATCTTAAGATGCCCTACCCCGGAGGCAAGTGCGGAAAGCACAAATTCCTTCTCCCTTAAAGAGAGGGTCATTCCCCTTACCACCCTTGCCAAACCTGCCCAGCCAATAAAGGAAAGAATGATGACAATGAGAAAATATATTTCTACGGAACTCAAATTTTGCGGAAAGGTTGCCCGTAAAGTAAGCATCAGAT
>JAMWCM010000076.1 GCA_023818355.1 Candidatus Omnitrophota bacterium | reverse complement strand
GCTCTCCGAGAAATAGAAAAATGCCTCGGGAAACAGTTTGACCCGGAATTGGGAGAGATTTTTCTTGCGCATCATCCTGCCCTGGGGGTTGTGGAAGAGTAACTTTTTTTCCAGAGAATAGATACAAAATTTTACACTCTTCTCTTTGTTTCCTTTTTTTAGTCATTATATAACAATATCTTATGAACACAAATTATTTTTCTTTTTTTCTTTTTTAAATGCGTAACTTTGGTTTACATTTTTTGACCTTTCTTTAAATGCTCAATAATCCTTCTCTATCTTAAGTCATTATTTATCATATAATTATTCAGATAAACTTTTGTATAATCTTGGCAGAAAATTTGCTATACAAAAAGAGGGAAATAGGTTTTCCCGGTTGCGGAGGGAATAATGGATAACCATGGTGGGGAAAAGAGAGGAGAGATAAATCTGGGAGAGGTTTTAGTATATCTTTCTCATCTTGAACCTCCCCAGCAGAGTTATTTTGTTTTTTCGGAAGAAATTCAGGGCTTTGGGGTTTTCTGTGAGCATAAAAGTTGTAAAAGAGAATGTCCCAAGGATAACTGCTCAGGAAAGTTAAAATTGATGATGAGTGAGTTGGTTTTGGGGAAAGAAGTAGTAAAGACCTTAAAATTAAATTATGAAGGGGAGGGAAAATTTTGGCTATGGTTTGCCCCGGCTTTAAAGAAATTGTGCCGGGAAGAGGGGAGTTTAGTCCTTGAGGTTTTACCTAAAAATGAACTAAACGGAGTGCTCATGGTTATGAGTTTGGTAATCAGTGAGACGGGAGAGGTTTTGGGTTCTTTAAATATTACAGAGAAATTAAAAATACACAATCAATGGCATAATCTGGAGATTCCCTTCGGTCCAGAAGGGTTTGATATAGATTGGCTTAAACTCGCTCAGCCCGGAACCCTCACCTTAGAAATCAAGATTATAGGTTTAGAGGAGACGCCGGAAATTAAAGGGAGTCTCCATTTCAAAACCTTAGCCATAAAATAGTTTTGTAATAAATATAAACTCTGTGCTATAATTATAAAAATTTATTTAAAGTGAGGTGAACTATGAAAAGGTGGGGGTTATTTTTTTTCTTTTTCTTGGGGATAATGGTAATTAGGGGAGAAGGGGAAGAGAAGAAAATAAAGACAAAAGAGTATAGCGCCCTCCAGATAAAACTGCAGACTGCTCTTTCTGGATTAACTGCCGAAGATGAGGAGGAGCAAATGGAGGCAATAGAAGAGATAATCCAGCTGGCTTATCAGGATAAATGGGGAATAACTTCGCAGGCAGTTCCCTACATATTAGATTTATTAGAAGAAGCACCTCCTACTGGACAATTTATTTTTATGGAGGAGGAAGGGAAGATAAAACAGGTTTTAATTGATGGTCTAAGAATTCAATTAATTCAAGCCTTAGGGGCTATTGGCAATAAAGAAGCCAAACCTTTACTGGAAAAGATAGCCAAAAGTGCTCCCCATTTTGTAACCGCTGAACTCCTCCGCACTGAAGCCGGTTACGCTTCCCAGGCGCTGCAGTCAATAGAAAAGAAAAACGAATTCCAAGAAAAGCTGAAGAATATGAATGAGGAAGAGAAGATTAATTTTCTGCTCTCAGAGATTAAAAAAATGGAATACCTTCCTGCCAATGAGTTATTATTCATTAATCTCATCAGCAATTATTTAACCGAGATAGGGAAAAAGGCGGTCCCGGCGATGCTTAATCTGCTGAATGAGGCCTTGGATGTAGATAGTGGAGTTTATAAAGGGGAAGTTTTTTATACTTCCTATGTCTATCTTATCATTCCCAGAACCTTAGGCAATATTGGCGATAAACGGGCAATCCCAGTTTTGGAGAAAATGGTTCAAATTAAAAGTGAAGCGGGATTTAAAGATTATGCCTTAGAGGCAATAGGAAAAATTAAAAGACCATAGGATTATGAAAAATTATAAAAGAATTCTCTTTTTTCTTTGTATATTTTTCTTTTTCGACCGTCCAGGGTTTTCCTGGAATTCTGATGAGCGATACCATTCTTATCAGGAGGTCTTAAGTGATTTTGAAGAATTAGCCAATACCTACCCTAAGCTGGCAGAGTTTGTCAACTTAGGAAATTCTTTTGAGGGAAGAAAAATTTTCGCCTTAAGAATAACTAAGGCTCAGGAAGGGATGAAAAAGATTTTACTCACCGGAGGAATCCATGCCCGGGAATGGTTAGGGGTGGAGACCACCCGTCTGTTAGCAAAATATCTCTTAGAGAATTACCCTAATGATGAAAAGATAAGAAATTACCTTGATGTTTCAGAAGTCTGGATTGTTCCTATCGTCAATCCCGACGGTTTTGAATACGATAGAAATACCCAGGCTTTATGGAGGAAGAATAGAAGACCCATAGATAATACAGGTATGGGAGTGGATTTGAACCGCAATTTTGATTTTCAGTGGGACCCTCCTAAATCCGCAAGTACCAATCCTGCTTCCGATATATACCGCGGTCCTTCTCCGGGTTCTGAACCGGAGGTGAAAATTATTCAGGATTTAATTTCCCAGGGTTTTTCTGCCTTTATTGATTTCCATTCTTTTAGCCAGATAATCATTTATCCCTGGGGATATACTTCTTCTCCTGCTCCGGATACCTCCATCTTTAGTGCAATAACCAAGGAAATGAGTAAAAGGATTGCTGAGGTAAACCACAGAAATTATAGAACCGGGCAAATTCCTCATCTTCTTTATCCGGTTTCTGGAGATAGCCTAGATTACGCCTATGGGAAATTTAAGACTTATGCCTTTTGTATAGAACTTCCTCCGTCCATGGGTGCTTTTTCTTTTTATCCTCCTGCAAGTTATATCGTTCCCACTGCACAGGAAAATTTTGAGGCAGTTAAATATCTTATGGAATGGTTAAGTCCCACTTCTCCTAAACCCACATCCTCTCCTAAAGGTATAGAGGTAATTGAGATTATTCTCCGTCCCTCTCCCGCGGGAAGCAATTAAGCCGAAATTCCTTGCAGTTTTTTTAAAAATTTCTTAAAATATTTCTATGCTTTCCAAAGTTTTTTCTGCTTCCGTTTTAGGTTTGGAAGGTTATGGAGTGGATATTGAGGTAGATGTTACAGGAGGGATTCCAGCAGTTGCCGTGGTTGGGCTTCCGGATACTGTGGTTAAGGAATCTAAGGATAGAGTTAAATCCGCGATAAAGAATTCCCAGTTTGAATATCCTCCGCGAAGAATAACCGTTAATCTTGCCCCCGCGGATATAAAAAAAGAAGGACCAAGTTTTGACCTTCCCATTGCCCTGGGAATAATTTCTGCTACTGGACAGATGGATTCTGAACGGTTAAGAGAATTTGTGATCTTAGGAGAACTTGCCCTTAATGGAGAAGTGAGGAGGGTAAAGGGGATATTGCCGATTGCTTTATACATGAGAAAAACCTCTTTTAAGAAAATCATTTTGCCTCGGGATAATGCTGCCGAAGGAGCCGTGGTGGAGGAGCTTGAGGTTTATCCGGTAAAAACTCTCTCGGAAGCTGTGGCTTTTTTAGAAGGGAAGATAGAAATTTCTCCATACAGAATAGATAAAGAGAATCTGTTGAAGGATTTAACGAATTATGATGTAGATTTCTCAGAGGTCAAGGGACAGGAATTTGTTAAGCGTGCTCTGGAAGTCTCCGCTGCCGGGTATCACAATCTTCTGATGATTGGCCCCCCGGGAGCAGGAAAAACAATGCTTGCCAAAAGGCTTCCCACCATTCTTCCGGAGATGACCCTTGAGGAGTGTCTGGAAACTACCCGCATCTACAGTGTGGCTGGACTAATTCCTCACGAACAGGCACTCATTACCCAGAGGCCATTTAGAGTTGTGCATCATACCGCTTCGGATATTGCCTTAGTGGGAGGAGGAGCAGTACCCAAGCCTGGAGAGATTAGTCTTGCTCACAATGGAGTTTTATTCTTGGATGAACTCCCCGAATTCCACCGCGATGCCTTAGAAGTTTTACGCCAGCCCCTGGAAGATGGGCAGATTACTATTTCCCGGGCAAGCAGAACTTTAACTTTCTTTTCCCGTTTTCTTCTCTGTGCCACAATGAATCCCTGTCCCTGTGGCTATTTTGGCTCTTCCCGAGAATGCCATTGCCATCCCCGTAAGATTCAGCAATATCGGGCAAAAATCTCCGGGCCATTACTTGACCGCATTGATATCCATATTGAGGTCCCGGCTTTGAGATATAGAGAACTCTTGGGGAAAAATGGTGGGGAGGCTTCTTCAGAGATAAGAAAGAGGGTAAACCGCGCAAGGAAAATACAGCTTAGACGTTTTAAAAACACCGGTATAAATTTTAACTCCCAGATGAACAGTCGTTTAATAAAAAAGTTTTGTCAATTGGATGAGAATTCCCAGGAACTGTTGAAAATGGCAATTGACGAGTTGGGAATTTCCGCAAGGGGTTACGATAAAATCCTCAAAGTAGCACGCACCATTGCCGATTTAGCGGGTTCAGAAAATATCCTTTCAGAACATGTCTCTGAAGCAATACAATACAGAACCCTGGACAGGAATCTCTGGATATAGATAATAAAACAGGAGGAAAGATGAAAAATTTAAGGAAGTCGTTTCGTATTATTCTGGGTGTAATCGGATTGGTTTTAGTTTTCTGGCTATTTTTTTCGCTCCTCAGATTTAGCTTTTTAAAAAATTTAGGCAAAAGTTGGGAATTGAAAGATTTAATTAACCGAGCAAAAGAAGAAGAAAAGAAAGGAGAGTTTTATAAAGCCATAGAGTATTTAGAGAAGATAGATGAGAATTTTGGTAGAAATAAAATGGTTTATTTGAGCTGGCTTAGGCTCGCCCTGCTCTATGAGAAAACAAACCGACTTCTGGAGGCAAAAAAAATCTTAGAAAGAGTAATCTCTCAATGTGATTCAGGTGAAATAATTCAGGAAGCCCAGAAAAATCTGGGAAATTTAAATATAAAAATTATTCTTTCTCCTATTGTAACCGAAAACGATTTTGTTTATGAAGTGAAAGAGGGGGATTCTTTAGCCAAAATCGCACAGCACTTTAACACAACATTGGAACTCCTGAAACGGGCAAACAATCTCAAAGAAGAGTCCCTGCGTGCCGGAGCAAGGCTTAAGGTGACCAAGTATAAATTCTCAGTTTTGGTGGACAAATCCCAGAACACCCTCACTCTGAAAGCAGACGATAAAATCGTAAAAATATACACTGTTTCTACCGGCTTAAACAATGTTACCCCGGTAGGAAATTTCAAGATTATCAATAGAATTGTCAATCCTGTCTGGTATAAAGAAGGAAGAGCAATTCCTCCGGGAGACCCAGAAAATATCTTGGGAAGTTACTGGTTAGGAATTTCGCAAAAGGGATACGGGATCCATGGTACAACCCAACCGGAGACTATCGGTAAACATATTACCCAGGGTTGCATAAGGATGTATAATCAAGATGTGGAGGAACTATATATCCTTCTCCCCTTAGGAACCGAAGTAACCATTATGGAATAATCATTGCTAACTACCCAGATACGGAAATGAATGAGCTTGATTTTGAAAAACCAATTATTGAACTGGAAAGAAAAATTGAAGAGTTAAAGAAATTCTCCGAGGCAAAAAAAATTGACCTCTCTTTGGAGATAAAACGCCTCGCGGAGAAGTTAGAGGCTATCCGACACAGTATCTTTGAAAATCTCACTCCCTGGCAGAGGGTGCAGATTGCCCGACATCCGTCAAGACCTTATACCTTAGATTATATAAACAAAATAATGAGTGACTTTATTGAATTTCATGGAGATAGACTTTTTGCTGATGATAAAGCGATTGTTGGGGGG
The DNA here is from genome assembly GCA_023818355.1 of Candidatus Omnitrophota bacterium. Lineage (GTDB taxonomy): Bacteria > Omnitrophota > Gorgyraeia > DTHP01 > DTHP01 > DTHP01. The sequence goes on along the minus strand of JAMWCM010000076.1, from coordinate 152 downwards.
TTTGCCCGTTTGGATAAAATAAAGGTCTGCGTTCTGGGGCATCAGAAGGGAAGGGATACTAAAGAAAACATTTATCGTAACTTTGGTTGTGCCCATCCGGAGGGATATCGCAAAGCACTGAGACTGATGCAGATGGCGGAGAAGTTTAAAAT
>JAMWCM010000075.1 GCA_023818355.1 Candidatus Omnitrophota bacterium | reverse complement strand
GACTAGAAAGGCCCTTCTCTCCTCTTATAATTTATGCCAGAAAATCCTACCCGATTTACCCGCTACTATAAACCTCTTAACTAATAAATTATGGGATAACTTATTTGCCATATCTTTAATTCCGGTATAGCTTAGTTTAAAGATGAATAACAAGATTAGAGAAAATCTATCCAGTAGGCGGGAGAATTTGTGGTCAATTTCAGGAAACTAAAATGAAGAATATTCTATTTTGTATCTCAGGAATGAGTCCGCAAGTGATTACCGAAACTCTTTATGTATTACTGATAGAGAAGAAAATAGAAATTGAAGAAGTTTGGGCTTTAACCACTGAAAAAGGGAAAAAACTAATTAGTGAACTGATTTTAGATAAAAAGAATGGAGCAATCTATAAATTTTATGAAGATTTTAAATTGCAACCAAAGAAGATTCTTTTTAACTCTGACCAAATTATCGTTTGTAAAGATAGTAAAGGAAATTATTTAAAGGATATTCGCAACGAGGATGATAATCGCCAAATCGCAAACCATATTTTACAAATAATGAAAACACTAACCGAAGACCCTCTCACCCAGATACATGGCTCGGTGGCTGGAGGAAGAAAGACTATGAGCGTCTATCTGGCGCTTGCTTTTCAGGCCTTAGCTCGAAACCAAGACCACTTATACCATATCTTGGTTGACCCTCCAGAATTGGAAGGGAGTAGGGATTTTTTCTATCCAGTGCCTGGAGTTAAAAGTTATCAAGTGCATGGGAAAAATATCCCTGCCGAAAGAGTAAAATTGGAATTAGCAGAAATCCCTTTTTTAAAACTAAGAGAGCATATACCTGCGATAAAAGACCTTCCTAATAGCTGGGAGGAGCTGGTAATGAGAATGCAGTCTTTATTAACCTCCCAACCAATAATAAACCCAGTAGAGATTATTCTCGAAAAAAACAAAAAGGCAAAGTTTAAAATTGGAGAAAAAGAGGCATCATTACAAGATAAATGGATTATGCTTTACCTCTTCTTTATTAAGAAAAAGCAAAATTTTTGCAAAGAAAACCTGTGCCAAAGATGTGGAAACTGTTTTTTGCGAATAGATGACATTGGGGAACAATTCTCAGATGAAACCAAAGAGGAATATAAATATATTAAAGGGGAATTTTCTGGATATACTGAACAAGATAAGTTAAAGCTTGATAGAGAGCAAATTCGGAGTTATATCTCCAAAATCAACCGAGAAATTAAAAAAACTACTCTTTTCCCGGAATTTTATATCATTACCTCAATTAAAAAATGGGGAGAAACTAAATACGGGATTTATTTAAGCCCTTCATTATTTAGATATAGCAGAAAATAAATTTTTGCCTTCTCACCTTTATTTATCCGTTCAATAGAAAGAAATATTTCTTCTCTAAATCTTTATCATCTTTTTTTCGTCTAATATATGACAGAATGACAGACATGGAAAGATAAAATGAGAAATATTTCTTTAGTGGAATTAAATTGGAGAGTAATTAAAATCTGATACGGGAGGTAAAAATGAAGATAAGAAAAAGACAAAAGGAACAGAAATAGTAAGGAAATATTAACCCTTGAGAGGCTATGACCTCCAACCAAAAGAAAGGAGATAAAAATGAAGAAGGAAACTAAAAAGCTTTTGAAGGAATTGGCAATTGAAGCCGGAAAAGCGCTTGCGATAGCTATTATAACTGTTTTGACCAAAAAACCACTAAAAGGAGGTCTAAAATGATAAAGATAATTCTAAAGTTGATTGAGATGATTCTAATTACTAAAACTAATAAACCAATTCTATTTTAAGAAAGGAGGTAAAAGAAAATGAAATTTTTGACTAAAATAATACCTATTCTCGTGGATGCACTTGCTGAAAAATTCATTAAATTCATTTTTGATGAACCTGAACCTGAACCGGAACCGGAACCTGAATTTGGTGTTTTTCAAATAATTGTTATGACCCTTCTTGGACTGAACCTAATTGGAATTATTACCTTTATCCTTCTATTTATATTTATATGAGAAAGGATTTAGTTATGATTAGTGTGAGATATTTAGCTATCCTGATTCCCAGGGGTTGGGGACATCAAGTTTCTTCACCCCCACCTCTTACCCCAACCTCTGGACTTTCCTCCCTTGGATATTTTACATCCTCAGGAGATACCTTCTTTGCATCCTCTATTAACATCTCCAACTTTTTAAAAATTGTTTCTAATTTATTATCACTTGTGGCTTGCACATTTTGCACATCAAATCCACAATGGGCTAAATCATTTCTTAAATCTGCCACTTGGTTAAATAACTCTGCAATGTTTGTCTGAAATGTATTTAGTTTGTCTTTCTGATTAGTTTTAAATAATTCTCGCCAATACCCAAGCAATTTATCGCCATTTGGATACCTCTCATCTTTATCTAACCAATTTTTAACTCCTTGCACCCAGAGTAAAAGATTTATCAGCCACTCCCTCATCAAAAGCAACGCTTCCTGAACCCGCTTATGTTTTAAATAAAATTCTATTAACTTAAGCTCACGCTTGATTTCATTCTCATCCAAAACAATTTGACTTTTTGCTGTAATTTCAATTTCTGGAGGAAAATTTAACCAACTAAAAAGACTATCTACCTCCCCTCCAATCATTTTCCATTCAGGTAACTCCTCTACTATTCCATTAGTTCGTATTTCACTTAATTTCTTAGAAATCATCCTCGCTTGCAACCCACATTCTAAAGGCAAAGCATTGTCCAAAGGAAAAACTAGTTTATTAAAAGAATCCCTAATTGCGCTAACCATCTCTATATTTTTATCAGATTTAGCAAAATCAGCACTAATTTTCTGAAATAACCGACTAAGCATAACTAAACTCCCAGTATCCTGAAATGTCCGAACCGAATAATACCATTCAACCATCCTAATCAGCCTTTGAAGATTAATAATCGGAGCACAATTCTCTACCTTTTGCTCCAATGCCCCATAATAAATCCCCTTTAATTTGTAATTAGGATGGGATGAAAGGTAAAATGTCGTTACAAAAAATATGAACTGCAAACTTCTAAAAGCAAATGTTATATCAAGGATGATGTCTAATTCCCTCCCCTTTCCTTGAAAACTATCAACTATCTTTCTAAAAATCTCTATCAACTCTCCCTCATTCCTTCCAGCCGGGATGATTACTAATTCCGGTTCAATTCCACTCGCCTCTTTCAAACTTTCACGATATCTCGCCCAGTTTTTCTCCCTCGCCTCCTCCGTCAAAAATGCCAAAATACTCTTTGGCTTACTCGGTAAAAGCTTACACAAAGCAACTGAGGGATAGGGAGTAAAAATCTTCCTACCATCAAATTCATATTCTATTTCCTTATAATCGCTTGTCCCAATTGTGGTAATGAGTGTGTATATCATTTGCCCCTCAATTATTTTTCCCCTAAATCTTTTAATACCTCCGCATAAAACTTCCCCGTCCCAGTTAAACTCAATTCCCTCCTTTCTCCACCATCCGCCCTCTTCTCTTCAACCAGCCCGTTCCCCAGCGCCTCTTTTACCACCTCTTCCTTAAATTTTAATCCCTCCAACTCCTTCTTTGTCAACCTCTTATCTGCCTTTTCATTTAACCCTACTAATAGCCTGACCAATTCTTTATCCGTATATGGAAGGGGAACAGGTGGTAAATATACCACCCTCTTAAAATGCTCATGACGATAATAAACCGGCAAATTGTAAAATGAACCTACCAATGTCAATACCATTACCTCAGGCTTAAACCCCCCTGTCGCATTCAAATATATATCCTCTTCCCGATGATTCCTTATATAATCCACCAACGCATTCCGCAACTTAATCAATCCCTCTATAAATTCATTCTCCGCCTCCTTCTCATCCCAACTCCTCTTCCCTGTTTTCGGGTAATATCCCGGTATCTTTTTCTCCTCAACTACCACCCCTCTCCTCTTTAAATACTCCCTTATAACCCCTCCGGTCAGTCCACACTCATCTGTATCCGTCAATATCAAATATACCTTCCCTACCTCTCCTTTCTCCAAAAATTCCCATAAACTGTTCAACTCCGCACTCGCCCTCTGAGGGTCTTCTAATACAAACTTTATAAGCTCATCTTTAGATGGCAATCCTTTCTTCTCATCCCATCCTTTCAACCGTTGAAAATTGGTCAATATACTCGTCCCAACGCTCATAAGATGCGTCCCTTTTATATCTTTCTTCTCTTTACTCATAACCTCCTCCTAATTATTTTTAGTATAAACCCCTTATTCACAAGAAACATCACCCTTGACCCATTTTATATAAGCACAATCTAATAATTTCGGTGCAAGTGAAAACCTGCCAATCCCTTTTTCACCAGGGGAATCATTTCTACCTTCATCCTCACTTCCCAAATCTAATTCATCTTCTTCTAATTCCTCTTCTAACTCTTCCTCATTTAACTCCCCTAAAAAATCCTTTTCTTCCTCGTTTTTAATCTTTTTCTCTTTTTCCTTCCCAGTTTTTCTTTTTTAATTCTTTGCTACTTCCTTAATGAGACTTTATCATGATTATTAACCTCACCTCCTTTCTCTTCTAATAATGTTTGCCTATAATAACGCTTTTTAGTATCTGATTTTTCACACTCCCAATACTCCTCACAATAATCATCGCAATAATCTTCCAAGTCCAAAATATCTGCACAAAAACTACTTACTTCATCAAATGAGGAATTAGTAGCATAACATTTCATTTCCGCAGTATCTCCTTCAACCAATATCAAACAGCTAACCTTTACCCAAATATCTTTGCGTAAAACTGTTTTTCCTTCTCCCTTAAAAATCTCATTAAAGTCTAACTTTTCTTTTAATGCACTACAACTATAGTTATCATAAGTTCCAAAAACTAAACCAATAAAAAACATCATAAGGCATAACACACCCACTGCTAAAGCTTTTAAACTGAACTTAATTAGCTTTTTCATTTTTATCTCCTTTCTTTTTCTTACAAATACTTTTTAAAAAAATACTTTTTCAATAAACATTCCTTATAATAATTCTTCTCTGGCGCAATCCCTTTTTCATCAGGGGAATCATTTCTACAAGGGCTAAGCCCTTGACCCAATTTTGGCAGGAACCTTGCCTAAATCCGGTGCAGGTGCAAACCTGCCAATCCCTTTTTCATCAAGGGAATCATTTCTACAAGGGCACAGCCCTTGACCCAATTTTGGCAGGAACCTTGCCTGAATCCGGTGCAGGTGAAAACCTGCCAATCCCTTTTTCATCAGGGGAATCATTTCTACCTGGAGGAAATTATTTTGGAGAAAAGGAACGGATTAGAGCGGTCGCAATCCCTTTTTCATCAGGGGAATCATTTCTACTGGGAATTTGAACCATTCCCAGGCACTGAATTAGTGGTCGGGTCGCAATCCCTTTTTCATCAGGGGAATCATTTCTACATGAGATTTGTTTTGATAGAATTAATAATAGAATTGTTTTCCCGTCGCAATCCCTTTTTCATCAGGGGAATCATTTCTACAAGTGGGATATCTTATTGTTCAAGCTAAGCATATATTTGGTCGCAATCCCTTTTTCATCAGGGGAATCATTTCTACATAAAGTAGTTAAAAATTATGATAATGAACAACAAGTAAGTCGCAATCCCTTTTTCATCAGGGGAATCATTTCTACGGGGAGGAGCTCCCGCTCGAAAAGGCGCGGGAGCGGGTGGGGTCGCAATCCCTTTTTCATCAGGGGAATCATTTCTACCCCGGCCGAAAAGGTTTTTAGCGTCTTCTACACGGGAAGAGTCGCAATCCCTTTTTCATCAGGGGAATCATTTCTACTCGTCATGCGTTGCTTCCGATTGAAGTGGGATATCTTATTGTCGCAATCCCTTTTTCATCAGGGGAATCATTTCTACGTGTAGGGACGACTAAAACAGGGCGTCCCTGTCTTATAAAGACAGGGGGGACGCCATCCGAAGAAGAAGAACACGACGATTGCATCGTCGTGTTTAAGGAGGTGTGTGGTTTTAGAGGATCAACAC
>JAMWCM010000003.1 GCA_023818355.1 Candidatus Omnitrophota bacterium | reverse complement strand
GCATAAGTTGATGCTTTTGAAAAATCGTTATGCGACAATTATTAAAAATGAGAACCTGCAGAGTTTTTTAAAGAATCTCTCCTCCATCTTTGTTTACGATTTTTTCCTCTGGATATATATTTTATTCTTTGAACCGATGATTATTTTTAGATTTGTGAAAGAATTAAAATTTTTATATCAAATACTCAGAAGAAGGGGGTGAGAAAATGAAATGGTTTTTCGTTTTATCTCTTTTCTTTTTACTCTTGGGGATTTCTTTTGCTGATGAGGTATGGAGAAAGGTTACAGGAAATCTGGATAGAGATTTATACTCTCTCGCTATCTCTCCGCATAACGAAAATATTATCTACATTGGCTCGGATAAATCAATTTTTAAGACTGAGGATAAAGGGATAAATTGGCAATATCTCTATACAGTAAAAGGGGAGAAACAGAAGATAAACTTTATTTTCTTTGACCGGAAGGATAAAAATAGAGTTTATTTTGCTACCGCTAATGGGCTCTTTCAGACTCCGGATAATGGAAAAACATTCCAGAAAATTTTTCGTGAAGAAGAGACAGTTTATACGGTAATCCAGAGTCCCGAGGGTTTTCTTTACTTAGGGACGAGCAATGGAGTCTATTTAAGTCGTGACGCAGGAGTTACCTGGCAGCGTCTTTCAGGGATTCCTCAGGAAACAGAGGTTTTCTCCTTGGATATCCATCCCCATATTCCCCGGCTTATCTATGCAGTTTGTGATTCCGGAGTATACCGTTCTTTTGATAAAGGACAGACCTGGGAAAGGGTTTTTGTCAGCCCAGGGAAAGAAGAGACCTATATAGAAGAGAGTGAAGAACTGCCCGAGGAAAAGGAAGTGGCTACCATTCTTCCCCGTTTTATTTTTATCAATCGCCTTAATCCCCGTTTTGTCTATTTAGGAACCACCAAGGGGCTTTTTATTTCTTCAGACAGTGGAAAGAACTGGGAAAAGAAAAACATTGCCAATTTGGGGGAGGCCGATATTCGTTATATTGTTTCTCATGATAAGAAAAATTTATTATACCTCGCTACTGATAAAGGGGTTTTGGGAGCTAATTTGGATATGCTTATTGCTGAAGAGATTTATCAGGGCCTGCCCACGCATGAGGTAAGGATGCTTGCCCTGGATAGAGAGAGAAGAATTTTTGCGGTTACTGAGCAGGGGTTATTTAAAACCACAGAAATTGTTCAGAAAGAAACTACGGAAGTTTCCCTACAGGATTATGAACTTTATTTCCATAATGAACCAACAATCCAGGAGGTTCAGCAAGCGGCGATAAGATATGCGGAGGTTTATCCGGAAAAGATTAAACACTGGCGAGCACAGGCACGGCTTAAAGCCTTTATTCCCGAGTTTGACCTTGATTATTATAAAACCGTTACCACTGCCTTGGGAGCCACTTATGACCGTGTTCAGGTTGGTCCGCGTGACTGGAGCGTGTCTTTAAAATGGGATTTAAAAGACTTAATCTGGTCAACTGACCAGACCTCCATTGATGTGCGTTCCCGGCTGATGGTGCAGTTACGCGATGATATTTTGGATGAGGTAAATCGTTTATATTATGAGAGACTCCGGATTAGATTGAGTCTATTGCTTGAGCCTCCTTCAACCCTTAAAGAGCGTCTGGAAAAGCAGATCCGTCTTGAGGAATTAACTGCCGGACTTGATTCCTTAACCGGAGGATATTTTTCAAAAAGACTTAAGGAATTGTCAAAAGAACAATAGGATAAACTCTAAGGTTTGTATGAGAAGAAATTTATTAGTATTAGCGATTTTCTTAAATTTCTTTGATTTTGGTTTACCCAAGAAGGCGTTTGTGGAGAGGGTAATTGATGGGGATACCATTGTCTTAAAAGGGGGAAAGGTTGTGCGTTATATCGGGATAGATACTCCCGAAATAAGAGAAAAGGAGAATGGGAAATGGATTTATTCTCCCCAGCCTTTTGCCTTAGAGGCAAAGGAATTAAATGAAAAACTGGTGGAGAAGAAATGGGTGAGTTTAGAATACGATGTGGAGAAAAAGGATAGATATGGAAGGCTTTTAGGTTATGTTTTTGTAGATAATACTTTTGTCAATGCCAAACTTATTGAGGAAGGGCTTGCTTTTCTTTACACCTCACCTCCCAATGTTAAATATGTGGATAAATTTTTAACCTTACAGAAGAAAGCAAGAGAAGCGGGATGGGGGATCTGGGGGATTTATACCCGGGGAAGTATCTCCGATAAAGAGGCAAAAGAGCACATTGGAGAACTGGCAGAAGTGGTGGGGAGGATAGTTAAGACTGGAGAGAAAGAAAAATTGGTTATTTTGTATTTCGGTCAGGGTAAGAAGGATGATTTTAAAGTGGTCATTTTTAAAAAAGATGAAAAATATTTTCGGGAGAGAAAGATTATCCTTTCTACTTATTATACTGGTAAAAAGGTGAAAGTTTATGGTAAAATTAGATACCACTTTGGTCCGGAGATGATTGTACACCATCCCGTTCAGATAGAAATAATGGAATGAAAGAAAAGCCTCATGATTTGATTATTATCGGTGGAGGGCCTGCAGGTTTGACCTCTGCTCTGTATGCAGGAAGAGCCGGATTGGTTACCCTTATCCTGGAGAAGTCTACCTGGGGTGGCAAGCTCTTATTTACAGAGCGAATTGAGAATTATCCTGGTTTTTTTGAACCGGTTTTTGCTTATAAACTTGCGGAGGAGATGAAAAAACAGGCAGAAAAATTTGGAGCAGAACTAAGAGAGGAAGAAGTGATAGAGATAGATCTAAAGGGTAAAGAAAAAATTGTAATTACTCACCAGGAGAGAATCTATCGTAGTCTGGCAGTAGTAATTGCTACAGGAACGCGTCACAAAGAATTGGGAGTCCCCGGAGAAATGGAGCTGTTGGGGAAGGGGGTTTCCTATTGTGGAACCTGTGATGGTCCGCTCTTTAAGGATAAAGAGATAATTGTGGTGGGCGGAGGAGATACCGCTCTGGAAGAGACAATTTTTTTAAGTCGCTTTGCCAAAAGAATTATCCTTATTCATCGGCGAGATAAATTAAGGGGAACAAAGCTCCTCCAAGAGAAGATTTTTTCCTTAAAGAATCTGGAGATTTCTTGGAATTCGGTAGTTACAGAAATTACGGGGAAAGAGAGGGTAGAAGGAGTGAAGGTCAAGAATCTAAAGAGTGAAAAAGAAGAATTTTTATCCTGTGCGGGGGTATTTATTTTTATCGGAGTAAAGCCGGAGACAGGATTTATCAAAGAGCGGATTAAATTGGATGGAGAGGGTTTTATTATTACCGACGATAAATTACAGACTTCTCAAGAAGGAATTTTTGCCTGTGGAGATGTGAGGAGAAACAGTCTCAAGCAGATTGTTAATGCCTGTGCTGAGGGAGCGCTGGCGGCAAAGTCTGTGGAGAAATATCTTGAGGAGGTAAGGGATGGTTAAAGAAATTACTGCAAAAAATTTTGAGGATGAGGTTTTAAATGCAGATTTGCCCGTATTTATAGATTTCTGGGCAGAGTGGTGTGGCCCTTGCAGGGCAGTTTCTCCAGTAATTGAGGCTCTTTCTGAGGAATATAAAGATAAAATAAAATTTACCAAAATAAATGTGGATAAATTTCCGGAGATTGCCGGTAAATATGGAATAATGTCCATTCCCACAATGCTTGTTTTTTATCAGAAAAAAATTATTGCTCAGACTTCTGGAAACCAGTCCAAAGCCCAGCTTAATAACTTTTTAGAAGAGGCTTTAAAGAAAAAATGAAGGAAGCAGGGTTTTATGAAAAACTTACGGATAAGAAGGTGCGCTGTTTTCTCTGTAACCATCGCTGTTTAATCCCCGAAGGGAAAAGGGGAATCTGTGGAGTAAGGGAAAATAGAAATGGGGTTTTATACAGCCTTGTTTATGGGAGATTGATTTCCCAGCACATAGACCCTATTGAGAAAAAACCATTTTTCCATTTTTTTCCTGGTTCAACTGCTTACTCCATTGCCACTGTGGGTTGTAATTTTAAGTGCGATTTCTGTCAGAACTACGAGATCTCACAAATTGTTAGAGACCATCAGCAGATCTTAGGAGAGGAGACCCCCCCTAAGGAAATAATAGCGAGAGCTTTAAGATATAACTGTCAGAGTATTTCCTACACCTATACCGAACCAACGATTGCCTATGAATATTATAAAGAAATAATGAGACTGGCAAAGGAGAATGGTCTTTATAATAACTTTGTTACCAATGGATATATGACGGAGGAGATGTTGAAGGATGCCTCGGGTTATTTAGATGCCGCCAATGTAGACCTTAAATCTTTCAATAATGAATTTTACAAAAAAATCTGTGGGGCAAGGCTGGAACCGATTCTTGAAGCACTCAAGATAATGAAAAAAATGAATATCTGGTTGGAGGTAACCACATTGCTTATTCCCGGATTAAACGATTCTGAGGAGGAGATGAGAAAATGTGCAGAATTTGTCCTCAGTTTAAGTAAAGATACTCCCTGGCATATCAGTAGGTTTTACCCTCACTATAGGATGAGGCATATTTCTCCTACTCCGCTTACCCTACTTGAAAAAGCAAGAAACATTGGCCTTGCTTTGGGGCTTAGATATGTCTATACCGGAAATGTTCCTGGAGATGAGGGGGAGAATACTTACTGTTATAATTGTAGAGAGGTAGTTATCAGAAGATATGGCTTTGAGATTTTAGAATACAATATAAATAATTCCTGCTGTAAATTCTGTAAAACTTCAATTGTTGGGGTTGGTTTATAGATGAGACTCTATCTAAAATTTTTAAAGTTTGTCCAGCCTTATGGATTTATTCTGGGAATAGCAATATTGATGATGGTTGTCTCTACACTCTTTGATGGCGTCTCTTTGAGTATGCTTGTTCCCTTAGCAGATAATATCCTTACCGATAAAAAGATTGTTCTTCCCCGACAATTGCCTTCCTTTTTAGAAAATCTCATCTCAGTTTTAAATAATACCCCAAGAATTACTTTGCTTAAATTTACAGGAATCCTCATCATTGTTCTTTTTACTTTAAAAGGGATAACTACTTTTTTTCAGGGCTATCTAATGAATTTAGTGAGTCAAAAGGTCATCCGTGATATCAGAACTCTTCTCTACGAAAAGATTCAATCTCTCTCCTTAGATTTTTATATTCACTCTAAAACCGGAATACTGGTTTCACGCATTACTTATGATGTGGTCTGGATTCAGACCGCGATTTCTGAAGCACTCGCTGACCTCATCTTTTATTCCTTTCAACTTCTCCTTTTTACATTTATCATTTTCTTTATTCATCCTAAACTTGCTTTTATTTCTTTTATTCTCCTTCCTTTAATCGGTTTACCAGCAGTGCGCATTGGTAAGCTTTTGCGCAAGATAAGTAAAAGCGCTCAGGAAAAAATGGCGGAGATTAATGCCATCCTCTATGAATCAATTACGGGAGCAAGGATTGTTAAGGCATTTTCTATGGAGGATTATGAGATTAAGAGATTTAAAAAATTCATTCAAGATTTTTATCGGCTGATGCTCAATGCAGTCAAAAAGAATCTTGCCTTAGGTCCGATTACTGAATTCTTTGGTGCCTGTGCCGGTGTCTTTGTGCTCTATTTGGGAGGGAAAGAGGTAATTAAAGGAACGATTTCTTTTGGCGTCTTTGTTCTTTTCTTGGGGGCTTTGCTTTCTCTGCTTAAGCCATTTAAACGTCTGAGTAAAGTATACACGATAAATCAGCAGGCTCTCTCTGCGGTGGCAAGGATATTTGAGATTTTAAATCTTCAACCTTCAGTAAAAGAGAGCCCTTACCCCTATATAATGAAATCCTTTGAGAAAGAGATAGTTTTTGAGAATGTAAGTTTCTCTTATGGGGAAAAGGTGGTGCTTGAGGAAATAAACCTAAGAATTAATAAAGGCGAGATTGTAGCGATTGTTGGTCCGACGGGTTCAGGAAAAACCACCCTGGTTAATCTTATTCCCCGTTTCTATGACCCTATAAAAGGGAGGATTTTAATTGATGGTAAAGATATAAAGGAGATGAGCCTTAAATCTTTGCGTTCCCATATAGGGATGGTTACACAGGAAACAATTCTTTTCAATGATACGGTAAAGATGAATATTTCTTATGGTAGACAGGAGGCAGAGTTTGCGGAAATAGTTATGGCTGCAGAAGTTGCCAATGCGCATGAATTTATTATACGCTTACCTCAGGGTTATGATACTTTGATTGGCGAACAGGGGGCGAAACTCTCCGGAGGAGAAAGACAGAGGATTGCTATTGCCCGTGCGGTGCTCAAAAATCCTTCTATCCTTATTCTTGATGAAGCGACCTCTCAACTGGATAGTGCTGCGGAGCGCCTTGTTCAGGAGGCACTGGAGCGTTTAATGCAGGAACGCACGGTGTTAATTATTGCCCATCGTCTTTCTACCATAAAAGGAGCAGACAGAATTGTGGTGCTTCAGAATGGGAGAATAGCGGAGATTGGTAAACATGAGGAACTGATGACCAGAGGGACGATTTATAAACAGATATACCAAATGCAGAAATTGGTTGCTTGAAAAGATAATTTATGGTATATTAAATTTTTTAAATGAATTGGTTAAAAGGAGGGGAGAGTGGTAATGATGGAATTGATTAGAGAACTCTTGGAAGCAGGGGTTCATTTTGGACATCAGAAAAAGCGCTGGAATCCCAAGATGAAATCCTTTATTTTTGGGGAGCGTAGTGGGGTTTTGATCGTTGACCTTGAGAAAACAGCAGATTGTCTTACCCGCGCCTGTCAATTTCTTGAAGAAATAACTGCCAAAGGTGGGGAGGTTCTCTTTGTAGGGACTAAGAAACAGGCACAGGTTATTGTAGAAGAAGAGGCAAAGAGGTGTAATTCTCCTTATGTGAATATTCGTTGGTTAGGGGGAACGCTTACCAATTTTGAAACTATAAAAAAGGGTATTGTCCGTTTCAAAGAGCTTATGAAGATGAAGGAGAATGGGCTCTTTGCACAGTTATCCAAAAAAGAGGCTTCCCGCTTGAGTAAGGAATTTTATAGATTGGAAAGAAATTTGGGAGGAATAGTGAATATGGAGAAACTTCCTTCTGCTCTCTACATCGTTGATGCTAAGATAGAGGAGATTGCTGTAAAGGAAGCGAACCGTTTATCCATCCCCATCGTTGCTTTAGTGGATACTAACTGTGACCCTACTTTAATTACTTATCCCATACCGGGAAATGATGATGCTCTGCGTTCCATAAGACTCATTACCACAAAGGTTGCGGAGGCAATACTGGAAGGGAAGAAGAAATTTTCCCAGTTTGCTCCCCGGGAAATTGGGGAGACAAAAGAGGAAGGGATAAAGAAAGGAGAGATAAAGATCCCTGAAATCCCTGAAGAATTTGAAGAAAAAATAGAAAAGACAGAGGAGAGGAAGCCTCATAAGGTGATTAAATTTAAGGGTAAAGCAACAGGGTGATTTTAGAAAGGGGGCTTTAAATTATGATGGAGTTGATTAAGCAATTACGGGAAAAAACTGGAGCCGGTGTGCTGGAGTGCCGACGGGCGCTAATGGAATCTAAGGGGGATATTAATAAGGCAATACAGATTATTAAAGAAAAAGGGATGGAGATTGCTTTGCAGAAAGCGGAACGGGTGGCGAAAGAGGGGAGGATTGAAGCCTATATCCATTTTGGAGAAAAACTGGGAGTCCTTGTAGAGATAAATTGCGAGACTGATTTTGTAGCAAGGAATGAATTGTTCAAGAAACTCTGCCGAGATATAGCAATGCAGATAGCCGCGACTGATCCGGTTTACATAAAACCCGAGGACATCCCTGAGGAGATACTGGATGAAGAGAAGAAAAAATTTAAAGATAACTTTTCTGGGAGCAATGATGATTTTTCTAAGGAATGGGAGGATTATTTAAACAGATTTAAGAAGGAGAAATGTCTCTTAGAACAGCCGTTTATTAGAGATGAGAGAATTACTGTAAGAGAATATATTAATTCCGTAATTGCCCAGTTTGGGGAGAATATTCAGGTGCGGAGATTTACCCGTTATCAGTTAAGGAGTTAAGAATAAATATGGAAAAACCAAAATATAAAAGGATAGTACTTAAATTGAGTGGGGAAGCACTCCAAGGGAAAGAAGGATATGGAATTGACCCTCAGGTTACGCTTTCCATTGCCCAGCGGATAAAAGAAGTTCATGCAATGGGAGTAGAGGTAGCGGTAGTCATTGGGGGAGGAAACATTTTTCGGGGGAATAAAGCTGCCTTAGAGGGGATGGACCGTTCCACAGCCGATTATATGGGAATGCTGGCTACGGTGATTAATGGACTGGCTTTACAGGATGCTTTGGAGAGAATAGGTGTCTTTACCAGACTTCAGACTGCCATTGAGATGAAAGAATTAGCCGAGCCTTATATCAGAAGGAGGGCAATTAGGCATTTGGAGAAAGGGAGAGTGGTAATCTTTGCCGCGGGAACAGGTAATCCTTATTTTACTACCGATACCACTGCAGCTTTGAGAGCGATAGAGATAAATGCGGATGTAATTCTTAAGGCAACCAAAGTTGATGGAGTATTTAGTGCCGACCCCTTAATAGATAAAAAGGCAAAGAAATTTGAACAATTAGAATACATTGATGTCTTGAAACTTGGGCTGAAAGTGATGGATGCTACTGCCATAAGTCTCTGTATGGATAACCGTCTCCCCATCATTGTTTTTAATTTAAATAAAAAGGGGAGTATTAAAAAAGCAGTCTTAGGGGAAAAAGTAGGAACCCTGGTGAAATAGGGAGGGGATATGGCTACAATAAAAGAAGTTTTACAGCATACCGAAGAAAGGATGAAGAAGACAATTGAGGTTACCCAGCGGGAATTTGCGATGGTAAGGACCTCGCGTGCTTCTCCGGCTTTGCTTGACCATATAAAAATAAATTATTATGGGACCCTGACTCCTTTGAGACAACTGGCAACTATCTCTATTCCCGAGCCAAAGTTGCTTATCATCCAAACCTGGGACCAGTCAATTCTTTCCGAGGTAGAGAAAGAAATTCTCAAATCAAATTTAGGACTTACCCCTCTAAATGACGGAAAGGTTATTAAACTTCCTATTCCTCCTTTGAGCAAAGAGAGGAGAGAAGAGCTCATCAAAGTGGTGAGGAAGATGGCTGAGGAGGGAAGGATTGCTATTCGTTCCATACGGCACGATGCTAATGAGCAGATCAGAAAGATGGAAAAAGATAAATTAATTAGTGAAGATGATTCCTTTCGTAAGCAAGAAGAGGTGCAGAAACTCACGGAAAAGTATATTAAACAGATTGATGAGATTTTAGAAGAGAAAGAGAAAGAAATTCTTGAAGTCTGAACCACGGGCCGCTAGCTCAGCGGGTAGAGCACAGGCTTTTTAAGCCTGGAGTGCCGAGATCGAGGCTCGGGCGGCCCAAGTAATTTACTTACGCGCTGAAGATCTCGTAGGGATGTCTGAAGGGAAGAATTTCCCTTCAGGCTTAGGGGAGAACAGGGAGCGAAGCGACCGTTAGGAGGGGACTGGTTCCCTCCTAAAACCGAAGGCTTTTAGCCTAAGCGCGAGATCGAGGCTCGGGCGGCCCAAGTAATTTACGAAGCAAAAATTCTGGAGAGGAGATTAACTGAAGAAATGAGATTGAAGAGGAATGAAGAAATAGCTTTGAGAACTTTAAAAGAGATATTATCTAAGAAATTTAATCTTATAGATTTTCGCATTTTTGGCTCAAAATTGAGAGAAGGAATTCCTATATGAGAGAAATTGAGAATATGTTGAGTTCACTTATAAACAGGTTGAGCCTTTTATAAAAAGGCAAAAGAGTTTATTCAGAAAGTTAAGGATTATTTGGAGAAGCAAGTTTTTTAGGATTTGAGAAGGGGGATGTCTTGCTAAAAATTTTGTCCCTTTGTTTAAAACATTTAAAATTATTATCCATACCTTGACGAATTTTATTTTTAGTTTGTTCACTTTTCTCTTTGTAAATACAAATTTTCTTCCTATTAATTTATCCTCTCGTAGAATTCGGATTGGTGGTCCTTCATTCTTTGTATCTTTTCCTGATGCCTATAAGAACTTAGGTAAGCATCGCAAATTTTTAGGTGGATTTTGGTTTAAGTTAAAATCCGAGCTTGAAAAAGCAGGCTACAGTTTTGTGGAGGGTTTATCATAACCCCGGTAGGAGATACATTCTCCTTTCCCGAACTTAATTTTTCTCTTGCTTTGGAGAAATTAATTTATTAAAATATCTTTCATAAAGGGGAGGTTGGTTTTATTATTTAGTGAGGAGGTGATTTAAGTGGGTAAGTTTTTAGCAATTATTGGAGGGTTGGTGAGTATTATCTTGGGAATAAGATTTTTAACCCCTTCTTGGTGGTGGAGAGATTTCCTTACCGTTCTCAAAGGGAGTGTTCCACCGATGCTTATCTTCGGGGGATTGATTGCCCTGATCGCTGGTATAGGGGAAGTAAAGGATGCCATAGCCAGAGCGAAAGAAAAGAAAGAGGAAGAAAAAAAATAAAATATTTTTAAACAACCTCCCCTTGCCTTTAGTTGAATGTAAGCAGGAAGATAACTTTAATTTTCTATCTCAAAAATGAGCCCGCAAGGGCTCATTTATGGTTTATAAAAATAGACTGATTTAGAAAGATTATTGTAGAGATGGAAAAAGATAAATTGGTAAATCTCCATAATTATTTGGCAAATATTTCTCCTTTAAGAGATTTACTTATTCTAAAAGAAAAATTCCCAGTAGAGATTTTTGTGGTAGGAGGATTTATTCGTGACTTTATCCTGGAGAGAATGGAAAGTAAAGAGATGATAGAGATAGATTTTGCTATTAATAGAGAAGTGGACAAGTTTGTCCATCTTTTTGCTCAGCAGGAAAAGGGACACCTTGTGCTTCTGGATGAAGAGAATAAGACTTTTCGGGTAATCTTAGAGAAGGATAATTTGTATCAATTTGATTTTAGTCAGTTCCGAAGTGCTAATATTGAAGGGGACCTGTATGCACGCGATTTTACCATCAATGCTCTGGCGATAGACTTAGAGGGGGTAAGAAACCAAAAATTTTTGAAACTCATTGACCCTACCGATGGTTTTAAGGATATAGAACGCAAGGTAATCCGTGTGGTTTCCCCCTACAGTTTTCAGGAAGACCCTTTAAGGATTATCCGGGCCTTTACTTTTTCTCAAGAGTTAGGATTTGCAATTGAACCGCTCACAGAGAATTTAGCGAAAGAGAATGCACAGCGCTTATCAGAAGTTGCCGGAGAGAGACTTACGGAACAGCTTTTCCGTATCCTTGAGGGAAAATTTTCTTATAAAACTATAAATCGGATGGATGCCTTGGGTATCTTAGAGATAATCTTTCCGATGATAAAGGAGATGAGAGGAATAGAGCAGGGACCATATCATCATCTTGATGTCTGGAAACACTCCTTAGAAACCTTAAAAGAGTTGGAAATCCTTTTATGTGGGTCAACTATCCCTGCCCCTGTAGATAAAAAGATTGGAGATTATTTAAATGAGAAGATTGCCGGAGTGAGAACAAGGCTATTTACAGTAAAATTGGCTGCTCTCTTCCATGATTTAGGAAAACCCCGCACAAAGGAAATTACTCCCGAAGGTAAAGTCCGTTTCCTGGGACATGAAAAAATAGGTGCGGATTTATCTCTGGAAATAGTAGAAAGGTTGAAGCTCTCTTCCCATGAAAAAAATATCCTGACAAAATTGATTCAATTACATCTCAGACCGGGTTATCTTGTAGAGACAAAGGATGTTTCTCCACGGGCGAAACTGCGTTTTTTCCGTGCCGGAGAAGAGGAAAGCGTTGCGCTTATCTTGATTGCCCTTGCGGATAAGTTTGCTACACGCGGTCCACTGACTTTCCTGGAGGATCATCAGGAATTTAGAGAGTATCTTCTCCATCTGCTTCAGGTATATTTTTATGAAAAAGAATTGGTAAAACCACCAAGATTATTGAATGGTAATGAGATTATGCAGATACTGAGCATTCCTCCCGGCCCATTGGTAGGGAAAATATTGAAATGCCTGGAAGAGGCACAGGTAGAAAAGAAAATAGGAAATAAAAAAGAGGCAGAGGAGTTTGTTAAAGAGATATTTAAAAAGGGACTTACCGGAAGTGAATAGATTGCAGATAAAATTAAAGGAGTTTTTCTACCACCTTGCTATGGATAAGAAGCCTGTATTTTGGCTATTTCCTTTCAAAATCTTTCTCGGTCTTCTTTCCCTATTTTATTTTATTCTACTTAAATTCATTACTTTTTTTTGTGGCAAAAAAGAAAAATTTGTGACTAAGATAATCAGTGTAGGAAATATAACCTGGGGAGGGACGGGAAAGACTCCTTTAGTGATAAATATTGCAAAATATTTTAAGCAAAAACATTCAGTAGCAATAGTAACCCGTGGTTACGGAAGAGAAAAAAGAACAGGGATGCCCGCGGACGAGGTGATATTGTTATCCCAGAGATTAAGCAACATCCCTGTAATTGTTACAGACAAGAGGAAAAAAGGGATAGAGAGAGCGATAAGGGAATACGGTGCGGAGATAGTAATTTTAGATGATGGGTTTCAACAATGGGAGATAAAGAAAGATTTAGAGATTGTGGTGATTGATGGTTTAAATCCCTTTGGTAATGGCTGGCTTCTTCCCCGAGGTATTTTGCGGGAACCGGTGGCTTCCCTTAAAAGAGCGGACTTATTTGTGATAAATAAGGTAGATTTGCTAAAAGACGGAACCAGTTTATATAAACTCAGAGAGAGACTGAAGAAGATAAATCCTAAGGCACCGATATTTGAAGCTATTTATTCTCCTCGGTGTTTACGAAATTTAATTGACCGGAGGAAGGAGAGTTTAGATATCCTTAAAGAAAAAGATGTCTGTATTTTTTCCGGAATTGCTTCCCCGGATTCTTTTAAATCCACTGTAGAGAAGTTAGGATGTAAGCTAAGACTTGTTTTTGAGTTTTTAGACCATTATCCTTACAGAGAGACGGATTTAATAAAACTCTGCGCTATGTGTTTGAGAGAAAAAATTAGTATATTGGTTACTACGGAAAAAGATGCCGTGAGGTTGGTAAATTTTGTTGAACAGATAAGTAAGCAATTTCCTTCCCTGAGTATTTTCAGTTTAGAAGTAGAACTGAAATTACTATCTGCTGCCGAATTCTATGAGCGATTATCCCTTATATCTAATGGTTAGATTTTTGAGTTTCTCTATCTGTCATTTACCCATAGGTTTTTCGCTTTTTCTTGCCCGGGGTATGGGGAGTTTGTTCTATTACCTTCTCTCCCGCAAGGCAAAACTTGCCTATTTAAATTTAAAATTAGCCTTTGGAGATAAAATTTCCTTAGAAAAAAGAAAAATTATGGTAAAGGAGGTATTCCGTAATCTGGCGATGAATTTAGTAGAGTTTCTTTATTTCCCCCGCATCAATGAGAAATATGTAAAAAAATATATAAAAATATCTGGGGAAGAGAAAATTAAACAGGTTTTAAAAAGGGGCAGAGGATTGATTTTTTTAACCGCACATTTAGGGAACTGGGAGTTTTTGTCATTAGTTGCCCAAGTGAAAGGATATCCCCTTGTGGTTTTAGCCCGTGAGCAAAAACCAAAACGGCTCAATTCTTTGCTCAATCAATACCGGACGAGATTGGGAGCAAGGTTGGTTATTCGGGGTTCTTGGATGCGGGAGATATTGGGTAGTTTAAGGGAGAACAGAATTGTGGGAATTCTGGGAGACCAGAAATCAGGGAAAGGTGGGGTATTGGTAGGATTATTTTCTCGCTTAGCCTGGTCACCTAAGGGAGTATTTGATCTCGCTTCCCATACGCAAGCAGGAGTGCTTCCTGTTTTTATTATCCGTGAAAAAGGTCCTTATCATCGTATAGAAATCGGAGAGGAGATGTTTCTCACGGAGAGCTCTCAGGAATTTTTAAAAAATTTTCATCTCCTTTTGGAAGAATATGTGAGAAAATATCCTTCCCAGTGGTTATGGTTTCATCGAAGATGGAAAGCAAGCCCAAATAAGAATATTTTAATTCTCTCCGATGGTAAAGCTGGACACCTAAATCAGGCCAAGGCAGTGGCAAGGGTGATTGAGAAAATAGTAGAAGATAAATTTGCTACAAGCTACAGGTTACAAGCTAAAAGTCCAATTGTAGAGACAAAAATTGTAGAAGTAAAATTCAGAAATAGATTTACCAAAGGATTGATGAATCTATTCGGTTTACTCTGCGTAAAAAATTGCACCGCTTGCCTGAGATGTCTAAAATTATGTTTGCCGAATGATACCTTCAATGAGATTATCCATTTTTTTGCCGATATTGTTGTCTCCTGTGGAGCAAGTTTATCAGCCATAAATTTGATTTTGGCGAAGGAGAATCAGGCAAAGAGCATAGTGGTGATGAAGCCGGGATTAATTCCAGTAAGAAGATTTGATTTAGCCATTATTCCTGTGCATGACCGTCCTAAGCCATTCAGGAATATTGTAGTAACACAGACGGCACTTAATTTGATTGATGAAAGAGCAATGAGAGAGGGGATGGAGAGGCTACAAGCTACAAGCGACAGGCTACAGGCTGAAAAAATAAAGATTGGGGTCTTGCTGGGAGGAGAGTCAAAAAATTATAGTTTTACTAAAGAGATGGCTTGCACTGTAATTGAAGAGCTGTTGAGGGTGGCTAAAGATTTAAATGCCGAGCTTCTGGTTACCACCTCGCGGCGCACCACCCCGGGGGTGGAGAAGGTGGTTAAAGAGAAATTATTAGGGAATCTGCATTGTCCTTTGTTGCTCATTGCCAATGAGCAAAATATTGAAGGAGCAGTTCCGGGGATTTTGGGGCTTTCCGATATTGTGGTTGTATCTGCAGAGAGTATCTCCATGGTCTCAGAAGCACTGACTTCCGCAAAACCAGTTGTGGTTTTTGAAGTAGGAAGAAAAGGGAGGATTCAAGATACAAAGCATAAACGATTTTTGGATAATCTAAAACATAAGGGGTATATCAGTTTGGTGAAGGCAGAAAATATTGCTGAGGAGATAGAGATAATTCTGAGGAACCGGTCTTTGAAAATATTCTCTGGGGAGCGAGATTCCCTTTATGGGATGATAAAAAATCTTGTATCCTGATAATAGAGAGATGAATGTTTTACAGTTACTTCCTCAATTAAACGAAGGTGGTGTAGAGCGGGGGACTGTTGACCTGGCGAAGTTTCTCGTTCAGAGTGGACATAGGGCAATAGTTATTTCCCGGGGCGGTCGCTTAGTAAAAGAATTAAAAGAGGCAAAAGTTACACACTATTCCTTACCCGTGAATGAAAAGTCTATATTTACCATCATCCGTATGCTCTTTAAGGTTGCGGATATTTTGGAGAAAGAAAAGATTGATGTCATCCATGTCCGCTCCCGGGTTCCTGCCTGGATTGGTTACTTTGCCTATCGGCTCTATCTCAAACGCTATGCTAAGAAAGGGTTGTTTTCTTGGACTGTTTTTATTACCTCCTGTCATGGATATTACAAGAGGCATTTTTTTAGTCAGATAATGGGCTGGGGAAAGTTTGTCATTGTCATTAGTTCGGCCATTGGTAAACATATGCGTGACCATTTTGGAGTTCCTTTCTACCGGTTGAAACTTATTCATCGGGGAGTGGATTTGAACCTCTTTACTTACAGAGAGCCGAGATTGGATTTGAGAAATGGTTGCCGGGTGGGAATAATTGGAAGAATTACTCCTCTAAAAGGGCATACCGATTTTTTAAAGGCTATGGCGAAGGTGGTGAGGATTGTGCCTAAGATAAAAATTATCATCGCCGGAGAGGTTGCCCCTGATAAAAGAGAATATAAGCGGGAATTGGATTTACTGATTAGACAACTTGGACTTGAGCGGTATGTGGAGTTTTTAGGTCATGTGGATAATGTGGTGGAATTACTCCACAGTTTAGACCTCTTAGTTTTAGCCACCACTGCCCATGAGGCTTTTGGTAGGGTTTTGATTGAGGCCGGTGCTTGCGGAGTTCCCGTGGTGGCTACACAGGTAGGAGGGGTTACCGATATAATTCAGGAAGGGGTAAATGGTTTATTGATTTCTCCGCGCAATCCTCCGGAAATGGCAGAAGCAATTATAAGAATTTTGAAAGAAAGAGAAATTGCTAAAAAATTTTCTCAAAATGGGAGAAAGATTGTGGAAGAAAAATTTAGTATACAGAAAATGATGGATGAGACCTTTAAGGTATATAAGGAGGCATTACAGGTTGCACGAATATTGATTATTAAATACAGTGCTTTGGGAGATGTGGTTCTTTCCATTCCCGGTATCCGTGCAATAAGAAATAATTTTCCCCAGGCACATATCACTGTTTTGACGGGAAAGCCAGCCCGAGAGCTTGTTGCCAACATTCCTTATGTGGATGAGGTGATTGTTCTTAATAAAACACATCACCGTAATCGGTTTATAATGCTAAAAGAGGTGGGGAGAATTCTTCGGGAGAATGTTTTTGACCTGGTGATTGATTTACAGAATAATCGGACAAGTCACCTCCTATCTTACCTTTCTTTTTCTCCACGGAGAATGGGTTATGATAACGGAAAATTTTCATTTTTATTGAATTATCGCCTCAAAGATATTGAGGAACCAATTTCTCCTCTTGAGCATCAATTTCGTTTACTGAACCACTTTGGTATAAAATGCGGAGATAAAAAACTAGAGGTGTTTGTAAAGCAGGAGGATGAGGAATTTGTGGATAATTTATTAGGACAGAACTGGATTTCTCCTAACCAGATTTTAGTAGGAATGAATACCGGAGCAAGCTCACGCTGGTTTTCTAAACGCTGGCCAAGGGAGAGATTTATCTCTCTGGCGGAGGAACTTTCGGCGAAAGGGATACGCATTGTGCTTACCGGAACCCTGGAGGACTGGGAGGAGATTAGAAAGAATCAGGACCTTTTGCGTGTTAAACCCATTAACGCCTGTGGAAAAACAAATCTCACACAATTAGCAGCACTTATCAAGCGCTGCAGAGTTTATATTACCGGAGACTCCTGTCCTCTCCATC
This sequence comes from Candidatus Omnitrophota bacterium, assembly GCA_023818355.1. Classification (GTDB taxonomy): domain Bacteria; phylum Omnitrophota; class Gorgyraeia; order DTHP01; family DTHP01; genus DTHP01. The sequence continues at coordinate 11,469 of JAMWCM010000003.1, read as the reverse complement.
TGGCGATGGCTGTGGATATTCCCACTGTGGCTTTATTTGGGCCGACCGACCCCCGTAAGCACATCGCCTATCCTAAAGACAATCTTATTGTTATCCATAAAAAAATTTCCTGTAGTCCCTGTTATCGGCCTACTTGTAAAGATTATGAGTGTATGCAGAGAATTACTGTAGAGGAAGTTCTGGATGCTACCTTAAGAATATTAAGAAAAAAATTCCCTAACCTCTGAATATGAGGATAATTCTCTTGACCAATCATCTTAATGCCGGAGGAATAACTACCTATGTCCTTTTTCTGGCTAAAGGGTTGAAAGAGAGGGGGCATCAGGTTAAGGTTGTTTCCCGAGGAGGTGAACGGTTAAAGGATTTAGAAAGATGGGGGATAGAACATATTTTTTTAAACCTCTTTACTAAATCTGAGGTAAGTCTAAAAATTTATCAGGCAAAAAGAAAACTCTGTTCTATTTTAAAAAAAGAAGATGTAGATCTATTACATCCGCAAACAAGGATTACCCGGATTATAGCAGAATACATTCAGAATAAGTTAAACATTCCCTTTGTTACTACCGCACATGGATTTTATAAAAAGAGGTTAAGTCATAAAATTTTTCCCTGCTGGGGGAAAAAGGTGATTGCGATAAGTAATGCGGTAAAGGAGGATTTAATAAGAAAATTTAATTTACCAGATAATAGAATAAAGGTCATTTATAATGGAGTAAGCATAGAGAAATTCAAAATGCAAAATGCAAAATCCAAAATGGAGACAGATAAGGGTGAAATAATTGGGATTGTCTCCCGGCTTTCGGAGATAAAAGGACATCCTTATCTTTTAAGAGCGATGAAGGAAATTCTAAAAAATTTCCCCCAAGCGCAATTGTTTATTGTAGGAGAAGGGAAAATGAAAAATTATCTTTTAAAATTAGTGAGGAAATTAAGAATAGAGAAGAATGTATTTTTTATTTCTTCTGTTTTGGACACCTCCTCCCTCTTTTCTAATCTGGATGTTTTTGTCCTTCCTTCCTTAGAAGAAGGTTTAGGGATGGCAATTCTGGAGGCAATGGCTTGGGGGGTTCCAGTGGTAGCAACGGATGTGGGAGGGATTCCGGAAATTATCCAAGATGGAAAAAACGGATTACTTGTCTCTCCGCAAGATTATAAAAGTTTGAGTAGGGCGATCTGTAGAGTATTAGAAAGTCCGGATTTAAAAAATAAATTTATAATCAATGGGAGACGGACGGTGGAGGAGAAATTTTCTTTAGAGAAGATGCTTGGAGAAACCGAAAGATTGTATTATGAAATCTTAAATGAAGAGAATACTTATTGTCAATGTTAACTGGCTGGGAGATGTTTTATTTTCTACTCCCTTTATCCGGGCAGTGAGGAGGAAATACCCTGATGCCTTTATTTCCTGTATGCTTGTGCCCCGCTGTAAAGAAATCCTTGAGGGGAATCCTTACCTTAACGAATTGATTATCTATGATGAGGAAGGTAAACACGCATCACTTTTAGGGAAATTGCAATTTATAAGTTTACTGCGTTCAAAAAAATTTGATGAGGTCTATTTACTCCACCGTTCACTTACCCGCACCCTGCTTACTGCTCTGGCTAAGATTCCTGTGCGCTGTGGATATGTAACCAAAAAACGGCGCCTTTTTCTGACAGAGAGAATAGAGCTTCCCGCAGGAGATTTACATCGTGTAGAATATTTTCTTAATCTTGCCCGGGAATTGGGTATGCCCGCTGATAAATTGGGCTATGACTTTTTTATCTCTCCTGAAGATAAAAATTACATAGATAATTTTTTAGAAAAAGCAGGTATAGGAGAAAGCGATTCTTTTGTGGTGCTTAATCCGGGAGCAAACTGGTTGTTGAAGCGCTGGCCAACGATAAATTTTGCCAAGGTAGGAGAGGCAATAGTTAAAGATTTCGGTCTGAAGGTTGTAATTACGGGTGCAGAGAAAGATTTGGAATTAGCCGTGGATATCGCTAAGCATATGCAAGAAAGGCCAATAATTGCCTGTGGCAAGACTACATTGAAACAATTGGGAGCCTTACTTAAAAGAGCAGGATTAATGATTACCAATGATACCGGACCTTTACACATTGGTTTAGCGGTAGGAGTAAAGGTAGTTGCCTTATTCGGTCCTACTTCCAGCAGAATCACTGGTCCATATGGACCGGGGGAATATCGGGTAATTCAGAAAGATGTAGGTTGTGCTGTCCCCTGTTATCATCTAAAATGTGTGGATAATCGCTGTATGAAAGCAATCACCCCGGAGGAGGTTTTAAAAGAAGTTGAATGGTTACTCAGAAATAATGCGACAAAATAAGCAATGCTTAAAATGTTGCACTATTTGGAAAAAATAAAAAAAATTTTGGTGATTACTTTGAGTAATATTGGAGATGTGATTTTAACTACTCCGGTGATTGAAAATTTAAAAACAAATTTTCCTCAATCCGCACTGGATGTTCTGGTTGGTCCACGGGGCAAAGAGGTGTTGGAAAAAGATAGAAAGATAAGAAGTCTGATTATTTATGATAAACATGCTTCTTTAAGGGGGAAATTAAATTTGATTAAGAAATTGGGGTTTGAAAGATACGATTTAGTAGTGGATTTGCGTCAGACGATTATTCCCTTTTTAATCCATCCACCTTATCATACTCCTTTCTGGAGGAAAATTCCCAAGAATATTCTCCATATGCGTGATAGACACCTTTTCAAAATCAAAAATCAAATATCAAAAATAAAATATCAAAGGCCATTTATTTATACCGATAAATCAGACGAAGATTATATTTATGCTTTACTTGAGAAAGAAGGTATAAATACAGATAATTTAATAGTAATTTCTCCGGGTGCCCGTAGTTCTACTAAATCTTGGCCGGTAGAAAATTTTATAGAACTGATAAAGAGAATCAAAAATGAATTTAAGGTAAAATTTATTTTAGTGGGTTCACAGGAAGATTTTGAGATTGCCCGGAAGATAAAAGAAAATACTGGAGAAGGAATAATAAATTTTGCCGGAAAAACAACCATTTCTCAACTCGCGGTTCTTTTAAAAAAAGCAAAAGTTTTAATTACCAATGACTCTGCAGTCCTTCATTGTGGTTCTGCAGTAAATATTCCTACGCTTGCCATTTTTGGTCCCACTGACCCTTTGAAATATGGACCGCTTGCCGAGAATTCTCTGGTCTTGCGTAAACTTCTACCCTGTGTTCCCTGTGAAAAAGCCCAATGTCGTTATGGACATAAAAGGTGTCTTGACTTAGTTAGACCATGGGAAGTATTCTGGGCAGTAAAAAGACTGTTACAAGCTACAGGCTACAACTCACAGATTAGAACAGATTTCAAAAGGATTTTGGTGATTCGTACTGATAGAATCGGTGATGTGGTTTTATCTACCCCGGTGATTAAGAATTTAAGAGACCATTTTCCTCAGAGTTTTATTGTGATGATGGTGCGTCCCTATACAAAAGAGATTGTAGAGGATAACCCTTATCTTGATGAGGTAATTATTTATGATAAGGATAAAAAAGATAAATCTCTTTTCGCCACTTTAAGATTTATCTTGAGGTTAAGAAAATATAAATTTGACCTGGCTATAATTCTTCATCCTACAAACCGGGTTCATTTAATCTCTTTTCTTGCCGGAATTCGTAAAAGAATTGGTTATGATAAAAAGATGGGATTTTTTAATACCGACAGGTTTAAAGAGAGAAAATATTTAGGAGAAAAGCATGAATTAGAATACAACTTAGATTTTTTGCGCTATTTAGGGATTGAGCCGGAGGATAAGAGACTTTTTGTTCCGGTAAACAAAGAAGCGGAAGAAAGAGTAAATTCATTTCTGAAAGAAAATGGCTTAGATAATTGCAATTTTATAGTGATTCATCCTGGAGCAAGTTGTCCCTCAAAAATCTGGCCGGCAAAAAATTTTGCTTTTGTTTGCGATATGCTTATAAAAGATTATGGATTTAAAATTTTACTGATTACGGATAAGAAAAACAGTCATCTGGGTAAGGAGGTAAGGCAGTTTATGAAATACAGTGCAGTTCTTGCCACAGGAAAATTTTCTCTGAAAGAACTGGCGGTGGTCTTGAAAAGAGCAAAGTTGTTTATCTCCAATGATAGTGGTCCAGTGCATATCGCGGTAGCGGTGGGAACTCCAGTAATCAGTATCTTCGGAAGAAAACAGCCGGGTTTAAGTCCAAAACGCTGGGGACCCTTAGGAGAAAAAGATATAGTTTTACATAAAGATGTGGGTTGTTCCGAATGCCTTGCACACAATTGTAAAATTGGATTCGAATGTTTGAAAGCAATAACTCCTAAGGAAGTGCTGGAAGCAGTGGGAAAGATAATAGCTTAATAAAATTAAAATGACAATTAAAAATTCAAAATTTTGTATTTTGATATGTAATTTTAATTTTTGCATTTTGCATTTTGCATTTGAAAGGTACCTGCATTTCTTAGTGATATTAATTACCACTTTAATGATGGGTGGTTGTGGCACTTTCGTGCGTTACAGAGAGGTGAAGCCTAAAGAAATTAGGGAAATAGCGGTTAAAGAACCAACCCCGGAATTAAAGATAGGAGAAAAACTTATCTATGAAGTCTACTGGATGAAGATGCCCATTGGAATTGCTACCGCCGAGGTGAAGGAGATGGTAGAGATAAAGGGGCGAAAGGCTTACCATTTAGTAGGAACTGCGCGTTCTCATAGATGGTTTAGTTTCATCTTTAAAGTTGATGACTATGTAGAATCTTTCTTAGATAAAGAAACCATTTTAAGTATAAAACACATTGCGATTAGAAACGAGGGGAGATATCAGGCACATATGGTTTTAGATTATGACTGGGAAAAGAGGATTTTAAATTTTCAAAACTTGGTAGATGGAACAAAGGCTACTTTTCCTCTTCCTTGGGAGGCAGTGGATGAGTTCAGTGCCTTTTATTATTTTCGCCTCCAGAAATTATCCTTAGGAAAATCACTGGAATTTGTAGTGAATCAGGTAGAAAAGAACTGGTTGGTGAAAATTGGTATAACCAATTTTGGGAAGATGAATCTTCCGCAGGTAGGGGTATTTCCTGCTTTTATGATTGAGCCCATTCCCTATCTTCAGGACAAACCCCTGGAGAAAGGGAATGCCTGGGTTTGGGTAAGTAACGATGAGAAAAGAATTCCCTTGATGCTTAAGGTTCAGGTAAATATTCCTTTCATCGGGACAGTGTTCGCGATATTGAAAAAAATTGAACAAGTGAAGGATTTGCAGATTTGTTTTTAAAATACATTTTTGTTGTAGATATCCCTATCTCCGGTTATAATTATAAATGCAAAATTTTCAAAGGCAAAGATAAATAAAAAATGATGAAGAAAATTATTTATATTGTTCTTGATGGTCTTGGTGACCGACCGCATCCGAATTTTGGGAATAAAACTCCTCTTGAAGCAGCAATTATTCCCCATCTTAATTATTTAGCCGAGAATGGACAGGTAGGTTTAGTTTATACGGTGGGGAAAAATATTGCCCCGGAGTCTGATGTGGCCGTGATTAGTATCTTGGGTTACGATGCACATAAGTATTATACTGGACGAGGTCCCCTGGAATGTTTTGCTGAGGGTTTGGAGGTAAAAGAGGGAGATTTAGCCTATCGGGTTAATTTTGCTACCTTAGGGAAAAATAAAGAGATAATTGACCGGAGAGTGGGAAGGAATCTCACCACCCGGGAAGCCAGCCTTTTAGCCAGAGAGATAAATGAAAAGGTGAAACTTACTGATGCTGAATTTATTTTTAAAAACACCATTGGACACCGGGGAGTGCTTTTGATTAAGTCTAAGCGGGGGAAACTTTCACATAGAGTTACCAACACTGACCCTGCCTATGGAAAAGAAGGGGTTTTTGGTGTAGCCAAAGAAAAATTTGAAAACTTTATGGAAAAATGTTTTCCCGAAGATAATTCTTCAGAGGCAAAACTCTCCGCAGATTTGACCAATGAATTTATGGAAAAGAGCCAGAAAGTTCTGGGAGAATCGGAAGTAAATAAAAAGAGAATAAAAGAGGGTAAACTCCCCGCCAATGTTATTTTAACCCGTGATGCCGGGGATAGACTTCCCAGTTTTCCTTCATTAGGAGAAAAATTTGGGGTAAATTTTGGTTGTTTTGTGGAGATGCCCGTGGAGAAGGGAATTGCTTTACTTACGGGGATGGAGGTAATAGATTTACCTTCACTCACAGGAGATTTTGAGAAAGATTATTCTCGGAGAGTGAAGAAAGCACTGGAGGCGGTAAAAAAATATACTGGTCTTTATATACATCTAAAAGGACCGGATGAACCTGCCCATGATGGTAATTTCTTAAAGAAAAAAGAGGTCATTGAGGCAATAGATAAGTTTTTCTTTGGAAATATCTTACCCCACATTGATTTAAATAATTACATTATTGCCGTGACCTCAGACCATTCCACTCCCTGCATACTGAAAGCCCATTCTGCCGACCCTGTGCCTCTGCTTGTCTGTGGAGGAAATATTGAAAAAGATTCTGTGAAAAGTTTTTCCGAAAAACAGGCTTCTTTGGGGAAATTAAAAGAATTGGAAGGTAAAGCGGTGCTTCCAAAACTCATAGAATTTGCTGGTTCCTAATTTTTTTCTTGCTATTTACTAATTTTTAAGATAAAATAATTTTAATTAAAAGGGGGTGATTTTTATGGAGAAAAAAGATTTGGTTAAATTTACTAAAGAAGAACTTCTGGATTTGGCGAAAAATCTTAAAATTATCGGTCGTTATGCTTATACGAAAGAGGAGTTGGTGGATAAGATTATAAAAAAATATAGAGCATTACACAGAGGGGAGAGGACAAAAGTTACCCGAGAAAAAAAATTACCTAAGATAATTGAGAAAGTAAAACGAGTAATTACTAGGGGTAGGAAGAAAAAGATTGAGGAGACCCCTGTAGTCATCAGAGAGGAAAGAAAGATTGAAGAGAGACCTCCCCGGCCTTACTGGGAAGCTCCCGTTGAGCCTCTTCAGGCAATGCCTCAGCCACAAAAAGAAGAGGTTTCTGTAGCGGTTGCTCCTCGGGAAGAGCAGTTTGTTTTTCCGCGCGCTTATGGAGATACCAAGATTGTTCTCTTAGTCAGAGACCCCTGGTGGCTACATGCCTACTGGGAGATAAATAGAGAGAAAGAAATGGAGTTGCGACAAACCTTAGGAGAAGATTTATATCGGCGTTCCAAGCATATTTTAAGAGTCTATGATATTACCGACATTGATTTTGATGGAACAAATGCTCATTCCTATTTTGATATTGAAATAACTGGGGGAGCAGACAATTGGTATATTGATGTGGGAAAACCAAACCGCACCTGGTGTGTAGACTTAGGGCTTTTAATTCCCGAGAGGAAGTTTTTATTAATCTGTCGTTCCAATATTGTGCGCACTCCCCGCTTTGGAATGTCGGAAATTACGGATGAGGAATGGATGAGTTTTGAAGAGGATTACTGGAAACTATTTGGGGTAGCCGGTGGTTTTGGTTTGGGGAGTTCCCCCCTTCAGGTAAAGCGTGCTTTTAAGCGCCGTTTCCGAGAAGAAATTTCCTCAGGAGCTCCCTGGAGTTTATTCAGTTTTATGGAGAAAAAGAAAGAACGCAGGTTCTGGTTGGTGGTAAATACAGAGTTAATTGTCTATGGAGCGACTGAACCCGATGCGAAGGTAACTGTTCAGGGAAAGCCAATTAAATTGCGCAACGATGGCACCTTCACATTGCGTTTTGCTTTACCTGACGGCACACAGCATATTCCTGTAGAAGCGATTTCCGCAGATGGAATAGATAAAAGGAAAATAACCCCCATAGTTTCGCGTCGGACAGAATAAACTTAATTAAAAACCACGCAAAAATTTTAAAGATAAAGATTTTTAGTAAGGTGCGTGGTTTTGATTTATTATTTTTAATTAAATGAAAGAGAAAGGTTATCTCGCCTTAATTTTACATGCTCATCTTCCTTTTGTTCGCCATCCGGAATACGAAGATTTCTTAGAAGAGCGCTGGCTTTTTGAAGCCATAACTGAGACCTATATCCCCCTCATTAATGTTTTTGAGCGTCTTCTGGAAGAAAAGATAGATTTTTCCCTTACGCTCTCTTTAACTCCTACGCTTGCCTCTATGCTCCTTGACCCCCTTCTCCAACAAAAGTATCTCCGCCACTTAGAGAAATTGATTGAACTTGCGGATAAGGAAGTAACCCGCACCCGCTGGCAAGAAGATTTTCATCAACTTGCTTTAATGTATCATCACCGCTTTACCAATGCGCGCTTGGTCTTTGCTGAGAAATGGAAGCGGAATCTGGTCAGCGCCTTTCGTAAATTTCAAGAAGCGGGGAAATTAGAGATTATTACCTGTGCGGGAACGCATGCCTATCTTCCCCTGGCATTACACCGTCAGGCAGTGCGTGCCCAGGTAAAGGTAGGGGTGACTTTACATCAGGAATTGTTTGGGGTGCGTCCCAAGGGAATCTGGCTTCCCGAATGCGGTTATAATCCGGGGGATGATGAAATTCTCAAAGAGGAAGGGATAAAGTATTTCATTATGGATACCCACGGGATTCTCTTTGGTTCTCCTCGTCCTAAATATGGAGTTTATGCTCCCTGCTATTGTAAATCGGGAGTGGCAGCTTTTGGCAGAGATATGGAATCATCCAAGTCTGTCTGGTCTTCCATTGAGGGCTATCCGGGAGACTATAACTATCGTGAGTTTTATCGGGACATCGGTTATGACCTTGACTATGAATACATCCGACCTTATATAAATCCTGATGGGACAAGAGTAAATACGGGAATAAAATACTATCGGATTACCGGAAAGACTGAAGACAAGCTCCCCTATATTCCCAGTTGGGCAACGGCAAAAGCGGCAGAACACGCAGGAAATTTTATGTTTAACCGGGAAAAACAGGTAGAATATCTCTACAGTATTATGCATCCGCGTAAACCCATTGTAGTCTCTCCCTATGATGCGGAACTTTTCGGGCACTGGTGGTTTGAAGGACCGCAGTGGCTTGATTTCCTTATAAGAAAAATAAATTTTGACCAGAAGACCATCAAATTGCTCACCCCCGGTAAATACTTAGAGATTTATCCCAAAAATCAGAAACTTACTCCCTCAATGTCCAGTTGGGGTTGGAAAGGATATTCCGAGGTCTGGCTGGAAGGTTCCAATGACTGGATTTATCGTCATCTCCACAAAGCCACGGAGAGAATGACTGAGCTTGCCAGGGAGAACAACACTCCTCATTTGGACGGTTTAAAGAGAAGAGCTTTAAATCAGATGGCACGCGAACTGATGCTTGCGCAGTCAAGTGACTGGGCTTTTATCCTGAAGACAGGAACTTTTACTTCCTATGCTTGGCGCCGAATCCGCGACCACATTGCGCGCTTTACTTATCTTTATGAACAGGTTAAAGGAAAATATATAGATGAAAATTGGTTAAGGTCTGTTGAGGAAAAGGATAATCTCTTCCCCAATATTGACTACAGAATTTATGCTGATTAGGAGGGAAAAAGATGAAGAAGACACTTTTGATTATTGATATGCTCAATGATTTTGTCTTAAAAGGTGCGCCCTTAGAAGTTCCCCGGGCAAGGGAAATCATTCCGCGGATAAGAGAAAAAATAAATGAAGCATACCCGAAGGATGTTCCGGTAATCTATATCTGTGATGCCCATAAAAAAGATGACCCCGAATTTAAAGTCTGGCCTGTCCATGCGGTGAAAGGGACAAAGGGAGCAGAGGTGGTTGAGGAATTGAAACCTAAGGATAAAGATTATATTATTTATAAAACTACCTATTCTGGATTTTACAAAACAAGACTGGAAAAATTGCTAAAGAGATTAAAGATTGATACTTTAATAGTTACAGGTATTCTTACCAATATCTGTGTATTATATACTTCCGTGGATGCTTTAATGCGCGGATTTAATGTGGAAATTCCCGAAGGATGCACCGCCGGGCTAAATCCTGAAGATGAGAAATTTGCCTTGAGGCAGATTAGAGAGATACTTAAGCCGAGGAGATGAATGAGTAAAATTCAAAATCCAAAATCCAAAATGCAAAATCCAAAATCCAAAATTCAAAATTTAAAGATGTTTCATATTGCGACAGCGGAGGAGATAAGAGAGGGAGAGGTTACGGATGTCTATTTCCAAAGAACAAAAGAAATCTTAGAAAAAGAGAAAATAAGAAAGCAGGTTAAGGCAGAGTTCTGCGTAAAAAAATTTCCTGAGAGATATTCTTGGGGGGTTCTTGCCGGGATTGAGGAAGTGGCTAAATTGTTGGAGGGAAAAACAGGAATAAATGTGGACTGCTTTTGGGAAGGAACAATCTTTGGACAAAATCAACCGGTAATGGTTATTGAAGGAGAATATACAGAGTTTGGGATATATGAAACTGCTTTATTGGGGTTTTTATGCCAGGCATCAGGGATAGCCACAAAAGCGGCGCGCTGTAAAAAGACAGCGGGAGAGAGGATTTTAATCAGTTTTGGTGTCCGGAGAATGCATCCGGCAATTGCTCCTATGATTGAGCGTTCTGCCTTTATCGGTGGTTGCGATGGAGTAGCGGGGGTTAAATCTGCGGAAATTTTGGGAATTGAGCCTATGGGAACCATGCCCCATGCCTTGGTTTTACTCTTAGGAGATGTTGTAAAAGCAGCACAATCCTTTCATAAAATTATGGACAAGAAAATCAAGCGCATTGCCTTAATTGATACTTTTTCTGACGAGAAATTTGAGGCAATAAGGGTGGCAGAGGTTTTGGGAAAGGATTTATATGGAGTGAGACTGGATACCCCTGCTTCCCGGAGGGGAGACTTCTTAGGGATTTTAAAAGAGGTGCGCTGGGAATTGGATTTGCGAGGCTTTAAGGATATAAAGATAATTGTAAGCGGAGGCATAAATGAGGAAGAAATTTTAGCCCTGAATTCCGTTTGCGATGGTTATGGTGTAGGAACCGCCATCAGCAATGCACAAGTTTTAGATTTTGCGATGGATATTGTAGAGATTGAGGGAAAGCCATTGGCAAAAAGGGGAAAATTTTCTGGAGCAAAGAAGGTTTTGAGATGTCCAAAATGTTTTTATACCGAGATTGTTCCGGCAAGCATAGAAAACCTATCCCATTGTGGTAAAAAAATGGAAAATCTGCTTAAACCTTTAATCCGTGATGGGAAATTAGTGCGTAATTTACCTAAGCCACAGGAAATTAGAAACTATGTTTTGAGTCAGTTAGATAAATATTTGATTTAGACGCAAAGAGGTGCTAAAGGTAAAATTTTAGTTAATGCTGAACAATAACCCTTCCAAGGAATTTTATTAGAGTTCAAAAAATCTCTAAGTTTTTACAGGAAATTTTGGACTTGCCCTTGACAAAAATCCGATTTTGTGTTATATATTTTTATAGAGAGATAAAAAATTGTTAAACTTGGA
>JAMWCM010000074.1 GCA_023818355.1 Candidatus Omnitrophota bacterium | reverse complement strand
TCCAAAAGGGTTATGTAAAGGGTCAAATTTTGGTAAAACTAATTCCTTACCTTGAAGAAGAGATTGTCTTTGGTTTAACCGAGAAAGGAAAATCTCTTCCTCCTGCTTTGGAAAAAGAATTAAAGGAAAATTATGGTTTAAAAGAAGCAGAATACTTAGGTGGAGACTGGTTTTGTCTGGTTTTTTCAGAAGAAAATGTTCAGAAATTAATGGAAAGATTAGAGGATAAATTTGCTTTCCTTGAACCAAACTTTATTTATAAGGCACAGGAGATAAAGGTCAAAGGGATTTCCTTAGGAAAGGAAATTATTCCCAATGACCCGGAATTTACATGGCAGTGGTATTTACCTAAGATTAAAGCACCCCAGGCCTGGCAGACGAGCACGGGTTCTTCCCAGATAAAAATTGCCCTCTTGGATACAGGAGTGGAAACTGACCATCCGGATTTAAAGAGAAATTTAGACTTAAACTTAAGTAAAAATCTCCTTGATGAAAAATCTCCTCCCTTAGATGATAATGGTCACGGTACGGCCATGGCCGGAATAATGGGAGCGGTGGGAAATAATGGGGAAGGGATTACCGGAATAAACTGGAAGGTAAATATAGTTGCCTATAAAGTCTTAGATAGTCAGGGATATGGCTCAGCAGATAAAATTATTAAAGGAATTAACCTTGCCCGCAATGCGCAGGCACGGATAATTGCTCTTCCTTTTGGGGGAGAGAATGACTCTCAGGCATTAAAAGAGACAATTCAGGATGCTTATTACAGTGCAGAAATTATTTTTGTTGCTCCGGCAGGAAATAATGGTATGCTTCTTCATCCCGCAGATTATAAGGAGGTCTTGGGAGTTGCCGGAGTAGATAGTGAAGATAGACGTTGGGTTTATGTAAGTGAAGAGGGAGAAGAGTTTGAAAGTGCTTACGGAGAAGAACTTGATGTTTCTGCTCCTGCGGAGAATATTTATACAACCGTAAAAGGAAACAATTATGGTTATATAGATGGAACTTCGGCTTCCGCAGGAATAGTTGCGGGGGTAACTGCTCTGGTTCTTGCCGTGGATAAATCCTTAACTGCCGGTGAGGTTTATAAGTTAATGAGAGAGAGTGTTGAGCCGGTAACTACTGAACCGGATAAACCGATTGGCACAGGAAGAATCAATGCATATCTGGCAGTGAGTCAGGTGGCAGAAAATGTGCCGCTGGGGACTGGCGAGTGCGATAATGATTCCGAATGTGATATGGGAAGAGTTTGTAGGAATAGGAGTTGTGTATGTCCTTCGGGTACCCAACCTTGTCCCCAGAAAAACAATTATTGTATGACACCCGGTGAATGTGCACGCTATGCTCCATCTCCGACTCCAATCGCCAGTCCGACTCCAATCGCCAGTCCGACTCCAATCGCCAGTCCGACTCCTAAGGATTGTCCGGTTGTATGTTCCCCAGGATATGTTTGTGATAAGACTAAGGGAGAGTGTGTAAAAGAAAAGGATTGTCCGGTTGTATGTTCACCGGGATATGTCTGTGACAAAGCAAAAGGTGAATGCGTGAGGGCTCCAGCCACTCCTTCTCCCAGTCCCTCTCCTGGTGCCAGTCCTTCTCCAGGCGGTTGCCCAACAGGAGGCTCACCCAGTCCGGGAACAGGCACTTGTACAACCTGTACAGGGGGACAATCTTCAGAATGTCCATCGGGACAATGTATCGGAGGAGGTTTTGGACCCATTAGATGGTGCCAGTGTCTATAAATACGTATTCTGTGTTTAGCTTAAGATGAACACGGAATAGACGTTCTTTTCAGAACAGAACCGACGGTCTCTTTTAAAAGAGGCCGTTTTTTATTTCCCTTGTCCAGTAACTGTGATATAATAGTTAATACTGAAAAACCCATTTTAAACGCGGATACACGCGGATTCCACACGGATTTATGCGGATTTTATCGGCGAGAACTATCCGCGACCATTCGCGTGCCAATCCGCGAAAATCCGCGTTTAAGATACTTTTTCAGTAAGAACTATAATAAGGTATGTTTTATCTTTTTTATTTAGGCAAATATCCCATCAAGACCTACTGGGTAATTTTTGGGGTGGCTTTTCTTTTTGGTTTTTTTCCTTTCCTCTTACAGGCGCAAAAAATTGGTTTAAGTAAAAAGAAAATTTTCTTTTTTTATCTGGGAGAAGTAATTTCGGTCTCTCTGGGCGCGCGTTTATTTTATCTTTTATTAAATCAGCCTCAGATTATTTTTAAAGAACCATCTAAGATATTTGCTTTTTCCCAGATTTACTGGCAGGGAGGAGTATCTGTTTACGGAGGAGTTTGGGGAGGATTTCTTTTTCTTCTCTTTTTTTCTTTTAAATATAAAATCTCTTTCTGGAGATTAGCGGATTGCGTTACTCTCTCCCTAATCTTAGGATTAACCTTCATGCGTCTGGGTTGTTTTTTCAATGGCTGTTGTTATGGGAAGCCTGCCTACATTCCCTGGGCAATAGTTTTTAATAATCCCTTAGTGATTGCTCCGAAAAATATTCCTTTACATCCGGTGCAACTCTATGAGGCAATTCCCAATTTTTTTTCCTTTTTTTATTTTCTTAAGCAGAAACCAAAATTTTTGGGAGAGATTATCCTTAAGTATGCCATTTTTTATAATCTTTTAAGAATAATTGTGGAGTTTTTTAAACATCCCTCTTTTCATTATAAAAACACTCCCTTTACCTTTCCTCAGGTCCTTGCTTTCTTTTTCTTGATAATTTCCCTTATTTTGTATAAAATAAAATATAAATGGATAGAAGATATAAAATGAGGTTTAAGAGAAAGTCAATTCTTATCCTCTTTTTTATCGGTTTTCTTTTTTTAAGAGATATGGAGGCGAAAGAAGAGAGGGTGAAAGTTCTTTTTTTTCATTCTCCTAAGTGCCATGCCTGCCAGAAGGTTAAGGAAAAAGTTCTTCCTCCCATTTTAAAGAAATATAAGGATAAAATTGAGATAATCGCTTACGATATTAATGAACCAGAAAATTTTAATTATCTTTTAACCCTGGAGGATAAATTTGGTATTACCGAACACGGAACCATCCCCAAGATTTTTATCGGTCAAACCGTCTTAATTGGGGTAACCCAGATTGAGAAGCACTTGGAGGAGTTAATTCTTCAAGCCATCCAGCAGAAAAAAATTTTTGGCCGAGACATTTTTCAGGAGACTGATTTCTTTACCCGCCTGATTGGTCTCTTTAAAAGTTTTACTCCTGGGGCAGTCTTAGGGGCAGGACTGGTTGATGGAGTTAATCCCTGTGCCTTTACCACCTTAATTTTTTTTCTCTCCTTTTTGAGTTTCGCCGGTTATAATAAAAGACAGGTATTTTATATAGGAAGTTTTTTTATCATTGCCGTATTTTTAACCTATTTTCTTTTGGGCTTGGGTGTTTTTAAATTTATCCTTAAATTAAAATTCTACGGGATAATTGCCGAAGCATTTTATTATTTAGTGGGGATTCTGGTTTTAGTGCTTGCTTTTTTAAATCTTTATGATTTTTACCGCTTTAAGAAAACTAAAAAAATAGAGGAGATAAAACTTAAACTCCCCCATGTAATCAAATGGCGGATGCAAAAAGTTATTGGGGAAGGTTATCGGAAGGAGAAGGGGAAGCCTTCGCGGAGTTTCTTTAATTTAATTCTTATCAGTTTAATTATCGGTTTTGTGGTTTCCCTACTGGAATCGGTCTGCACCGGACAGGTCTATCTTCCCACCATAACCTTTATTACCCGGGTTCAAGAATTACGGCTTAAGGCAATTTTTTATCTTTTCATATACAATTTGATGTTTGTAGTTCCCCTCTTACTGATTTTTATTTTGGTGCTTTATGGTTTGACTTCCGAACATTTTGCTAAATTTGCTCAGAAGCACTTGGCAAAAGTAAAACTGCTTACGGCAATTTTTTTCCTGAGTTTGTTTATTTTACTCTGGAGATTAAAGTAATATGCCGAAATTTGTTTATAAAGCAAAAGAAGGACCGGAGAGAATTGTGGAAGGGATAATGGAAGCGGAAACCAGAGAGCAGGTAGTGGACAGACTCCAGGGGATGGGTTATTTCCCCATTTCTGTAGCGGAAGAGTCAGTTCTGAAAGGAGAAGGGTCTTTTTTATTCCCGGAAGGGAGAATTAAGCGCAGTGAACTGGCAGTTTTTACCCGGCAGTTATCTGACCTATTGGACTCAGGGATTACCCTTTTAAGGGCTTTAAATCTCATTGAAGAGCAAACAGAAAATTTAGTTCTGCGTGGAATTATTTCTACCTTAGCCAGAGAGATAAAAGAGGGGAAGAGGTTTTCTGACTCTTTATTGAAATTTCCCCAGAATTTCTCCCGGCTCTATGTAGCCCTGGTAAAGGCGGGAGAGGTGGGAGGGATGCTTGATGAGGTTTTGTTGGGTCTGGCAGATTACTTAGAAAAAGAGGAGGAATTGAGAGCGCGGGTGCGTAGTGCCCTTGCCTATCCTCTGCTTATGGCCGGTGTGGGAGTGGCAACCATTTTTATCTTAATGAGTTTTGTCATCCCCCGCTTAGCGGGGATATTTAAAGATATGGGGCAGAATTTACCCGTTCCTACATTGCTACTGATTAAGTTAGGAGATTTTTTGCAGAACTTCTGGTGGTTAGTGCTTGCATTTTTTTCCTTTATCTTCTTCGTCTTCAGGCGCCGGGCACAAACTGCCGAAGGGAGTTTATTCTTTGACCGTATAAAATTAAATTTTCCCCTTTTTGGAGGCTTAATCAAAAAATCCGAGATTGCCCGTTTTTGCCGAACTCTCTCCACACTTTTAAGAAATGGTGTGCCGATGTTGGGTGCTTTAGATACAGTGATTCCGGTAATTAATAATTCGGTAATTAGAAAAGAGATAGAGAGGATGCATAATGAGGTGCGTGATGGATTAAGCCTTTCCCAGACAATTACCAAAAGCCCTTATTTCCCTCCCCTGGTTTCCAATATGATTGCTGTAGGAGAGGAAGGAGGGGTTCTGGAGAATTCTTTAATGAAAGTGGCAGAATCTTTTGAAAGGGAGGTGGAGAGAATTGTTAAGGTAATTACCTCCCTTATTGAGCCGGCACTAATTTTAGTAATGGGTTCAGTAGTGGGCTTTATTGTAATTTCTATGCTTTTACCCATCTTTCAGTTGAATCTTGTTTCCTGGTAAATGGAGGTAATGAAAATGAAAAGAGGATTTACACTTGTGGAATTGATGCTGGTGGTAATTATTTTGGGAATTTTGGTAGGGATGGTAGTTCCCCGTTTGGTGGGTCGTTCGGAAGAGGCAAGAATTGCGGCTGCAAAAGCGGATATCCAGGGAAGTATTGCTACTGCCTTAGACCTCTATGAGATGGATGTGGGAACTTATCCTGAAGAACTCAAAGAACTCTGTGAAAAACCCAGTGATGAGAAAAAAGCAAAGCGCTGGAAAGGTCCTTATCTTAAGAAATGTGCTCAAGAAGGTGAGGAGGTAGTTATTCCTGACCCCTGGGGTAATCCCTATAAATATCAGTTTGATAGAGATAAAGGGACTTATCTTCTTTATTCTTTTGGACCAGATGAGGAAGACCAAGGAGGCAAAGGGGGAGACGATATCAGTAATCTCTATGAGAAGAAAAGAGAGGAGTGAAGAAGCAAAGTTAGGTTTTACTTTTGTAGAACTCTTTTTAGTAATTTTATTAATAGGGGTGATAGTTTTACTTGCCCTTCCCCGTTTTCGTCCTACCTTTAGTTCATTAGAATTGCTCAATTTCTCCCGGAAAGTTTCTTCCCTGATGCGCTATGCTCAGAGTAAAGCCATTGCCGAAGGAGAAGTAATTTATTTTTTGCATAATGAGAAAGATAATTTCTTTTTTTTAACCAGGGATTCTCCTGAGAGTAAGGAAAGAGAAATCTTGGAAAAAAAATTTTTTTTATCCATCCCCGAATCTATAAAGGTAGTTTTTTCGGAAGCAAAAGAATTTGTTTTTCTTCCCGATGGAAGCATAGATTTTGTTGAACGCAAAGACCCCAGGCAGTTTGCTAAGATAATCATCGCTCATAAAAATGAGGAATTTCCTAAGTTCCAAATTATCCCTCAGGGAATTATTGGGAAGATAGTTCTGGAAGAATTGTATGAATAAATTGGGGTATATATTAGTGGAGACATTAATCAGTGTGGTAATTCTTTC
>JAMWCM010000073.1 GCA_023818355.1 Candidatus Omnitrophota bacterium | reverse complement strand
CGTGTTTTAAATGTATTTATGAGCAGGCAGAGTTGTGACAGAATAATTTATGCTCTATTTTCTCATTTAAACAATTGCTGGAGGGAACACCCTTTAAGAGAATTTACACAATTTTCTTGAAATTACCGGCGGGTGGCGCCGTATTGACAAAAAATTTATTTTGTGTTATATTTAAAATAGAGAGATGAAAAAAATACCTTTTATTTTAGTAAGCGGCGTGGTCTATTTTTCTTTACTTTCTTTTGTGCTTGCCTATAGTTATGATGGAAATTTTTTCAGGGCAGGGGGACGGAATCCATCAGCTTATAAAAATTCTAACTCTGAGGAATATATAAAAAAACTTAACGCGATTTCAGCATTAAGTAGCGCAGGGAAATTATCCACCCAAAAAAACAGAAAACCCACTGCCCATAAAGCTTTTTCTACAGCAAAAAAACAATCAACTTCTCAGAGAGATAATCCGAGGCAGAGAACAAATAGCGGAAATGCTACTGCCAGTGTGCAGATTAGCGGTGGAGGAAATGGTTTTTCCTGGACATTAAATTTAGGACCATTTACTACATGGGGTTGTTCGGCAAATCCTTCTCAGCAGTAATCTCTATCTTAGTCTTTCTTACCCGATAATTCTTAATCAATAAAGAAATTATAATTAATAATCCTCCCAATAACTGAGCGGTTTTTATGCCTGTTTTCCCAAAATGTAAAGCATCGGCACGAAAATTTTCTACAATGGAACGGAAAAGGGAATGAAGAATGAGATAATTCAGGAAGACCTGGCCATTATAAATTATTTTTTTGCGTTTACTCCAGAGGAAAAGAAAAATGAAAAAAGAACCCAGACTGAGATAGAGCTGGGTAGGATGCAGGGGAAGATACTTAGGGGCAATGGCGGAAGGATGGGTAAATACTACTGCCCAGGGAACTGTGGTTTCTTTCCCATAACAGCAACCATTTAAGAAACAGCCAATCCGCTGAAGGGCTTCTCCTAAGGCGAAGAAAGGAGCAAAGGTATCCGCCAGTTTCCAGAAACTGATTTTCTTTATTTTAGCAAAGATTAAACCCCAGATTATTCCTCCCAGAACTCCTCCATGAAAAGCCAATCCCCCTTTCCAGAAAAGAAAAATAAAGAAAGGTTCTTCTAAGAATATGCGGGGGTAGTAAAAAATCCAGAAATAAAGATGGGCAATTATAAAGCTGAAAGGTATACCCGGAAGGATAAGCAAAATAATCGTAAGTGGAGAAATTCCCTTTCGCTTTGCTTCCCCTAAGAAAGGAAGAAAACAGAAACTCAGGGTAAACACAAAAACTACCCAGTAAGTCACCAGAGTTAAATTCCCAAACTGTAGAAGAGGATACATTGTCCTTAAATTATTTTTTTACCATCCAGCCAGACCAAAGGTTTAAAGAATACTCCATCTAAATGACATTTTGCTTTCACTTTTCCCCCAAAGGAGAGATTGTTTCCTAAGGCAATATGGGCGGTTCCTATTACCTTCTCGTCTTCAAGCACATTTCCGCTAACCTTTGCCCGCGGATTTAAACCAATGCCAAATTCAGCAATATTTAGTGCCGATTTTCCTAAATTAGCCAATAATCTCTTCAATCTAAGGTCACTGATTTCGCGAACATATCCATTTTTAATTCTTAACTGTATGGGTTTTTTGAGTTTACCCAGCCCGGCAAAACTGGCATCAATAACTAAAATCCCCTGCGTAGTTCCCTCTCGGGGAGCAAGGCAGACTTCTCCGGCAGGAAGATTACCAAAAGCACCCCTTTTAATATACAATCCATTATCCGCAAAGATTTTTCTCCCTTTTATAGAGAAACTTAAATCTGTTCCCTTCCCAGTCCTCACCTCTACCCTTTCTCCAGAATTAAACATCCGGGAGAAATCATCAGTTCTTTTCTTTAATTTTTCATAATCTATATCTAAACTCCGTCTAAAGATATCCCGATTTATCCCCGGAAGGGAGGCAATTCTCACTCCATATCTTTGGGAAGCAATCTGCCTTGCCTGAGTATGGGAAAGTGATTTAGCAGTAACTAACAAAGCAATGTCTGTAGACTTTAAAGCCGAGGCCACTTCCGGAGGGGGTTCCTCTCCATGCATTTTCCGGGGGATAATCAACAACATTAAAACTTCTATCCCCAGATTTTTAATCCCCTGATAAAAAATCTCCGCAATCTCCTTAAGTTCATCATCGGTAACAATGAGAATCCGTTCTCCTTTACGATAGCCTAAGCATTGAAGAACTATCTTTTCTACTATCCTCATCATCTTTATTCCTTAGAGAAAAATTCCCCGCTTAGTCTTCCAGGAAGGTTTTTCTTGGGGTAAAGGTGTTTCTAAATTTGGAGAAGGTAATACCTCAATGGTAAGAGTTTTTGTCCTATAGATTTGATTTTTGTATTTCAACTCCACTGGACCAAGATTAAAAACTCCCGGCTTTTTGGGAAGAAGCCGGAATTCATACCTGGTGGTTGTTTTGTGTTTCTTTTCCTGAAGATTAAAGGTGGAAGATTGCCTTGAGGAAAGGAGAACAAATGCTGAAAGGTCAGGAAGTTTAATCTCCGGCTTTAATTTATAATTCCCGGAGATGGAAATTGTAAAAGTAAATTCTTCTCCCAAATTTACCCGGTTTTTATTTAATTCACTGCTAAGGGTTAATTCTTCCCCATCAGCAATCAGAAAAAGTAAAGCAAGAGGATAAAAAGAGAGAAAAATTTTCTTTAAAGAACAGGTTCTCATCTTTCCAACAGCCTTTTTAAATCATCAGGGTCAAGGGTCCGGGAAAGGGCATCTTCCAATTTTATGAGTTTGTTTATGTATAGCTCATAGAGGGATTGATTCATTGTTTTCATTCCTTCTTTTTGGCTGGTTTGAATTACGGAATATATCTGATGTATTTTGGCATCGCGGATGAGACTCCTTACCGCATGGTTGGCAATTAAAAGTTCCAAGGCAAGCACCCTCCCTTTGCCACCTAAACGCGGGATTAACTGCTGGGACAATACCGCCAGAAGCACAAAGGATAACTGAACCCTTACCTGATTCTGTTTATATTCGGGGAAAACATCAATGATGCGGTTTATGGTCTGGACTGCATCCGAGGTATGTAAGGTAGAGAGAACAAGGTGGCCGGTTTCAGCGATGTTTAAGGCAGATTCTATCGTCTCCAGATCACGCATTTCTCCAATGAGAATCACATTGGGGTCCTGGCGAAGAACATGTTTTAAGGCTTGAGCAAAGGAATGAGTGTCATAACCTACTTCGCGCTGGTCAATAATTGATTTCTTATTCCGGTAGACATACTCTATAGGGTCCTCAATGGTTACGATATGACAGGCCCTCTCCCGATTTATCTTTTCAATCATTGATGCTAAGGTGGTGGATTTTCCACTCCCTGTGGCACCGGTAACCAGAATTAAACCTTTGGGTTTAGAGAGTAAATCACTTATGGCCTCGGGAGGCAATCCACATTCTTCCACACTCATAATGTGGTAGGGAAGTGCCCGGATGGAAATTCCAATGTTTCCCCGCTGGTAAAAGAGATTAGCCCGAAAACGGCTTAAACCCTCTATCCCAAAAGACATATCCAGTTCTTTTTCCAATTCAAACTGCTTCCTCTGTTTTTCGTCTAATAAACTGTAAGCAAATTCCTTAACGGTTTCGCTATTTAACGGTTCTCTATCCACAGGAACAAGTTTTTCGTCAATCCGTAGATAGGGCGGCATATCTACTCCTAAGTGTAAATCTGAAGCTTTTTCATCCACCATCATTCTCAATAATTCTTCCCAGCGCTTACTAAGCATCTTTCCTCCTATAAAATTTTAACTAAAATCGGAATTATTATCAAGCGCTAAATATTTTTCAAAGGCTTGATAATCCATAATTAACTCTTCCTTACTCACTCCAGTCTCTATAAAGTCCCAGGGGAAAATTTCACTTAATTCTCTTTTTCGGTAAATGTAGAAATAAGGGTCAATCTTTGATTCTTTTAGAGCCTCCTGCCAGAGGCTGGGGTTAAACTGCTCTCTCCATCCCTCAAACCTTGCTCCCTTCTCCCAGGCTTTTAATATCACTTCCCCCAGTCTCCTATCCCCCTTAGAGAGTAAAGCCTCCAACCAATCTTCAGCATAGTTACTGAAATCATATCTGAGGAGGCGGTGTTTAAGTTCTCCCTTTAAATAATCTCTCTTCTCTCTCCATTCCTTTTCTTCCTCCAAGGGAAGCCATTGGAAGGTAGTATGCGGCTTGGGGATGAAAGTGTTAAAACTGAGATGGATTCTACCGGAGTTACCCTGTTTTCTCTTTTTAATCATCAATATCTTATATGCCATTTCCACAATCCCCTTGAGGTCTTTCCCATTTTCTCCGGGTAAACCCAGCATAAAGTAGAGTTTCAAACTGCGCCACCCTGAGTTAAAGATATCCTCGGCAATTTCATAGAGGAGTTCCAAGTCAATTCTTTTATTTATAATTCTTCTTAATCTTTCACTCCCCGCCTCCGGAGCAAAGGTGAGCCCGGTCCGAGGCAATCCCTGGTATTCCTTCAATAGGTCTTTCATCACCTTATTGACCCTCAATGAAGAAAGCGATATCCCCACACCCTGATTTTTAAACATTCGGGAGAGGGTAGAAAAAATATCTTTGATTTTCCCATGGTCTAAACTGGAAAGCGAAAGCAGAGATATCTCCTCATAGCCGGAGGAAAGAAAGTTTTTCCAGACCAATTCTTTAATCTTCTCTGGACTCCGTTCGCGTCGGGGATAATAGATATTTCTCGCCTGACAGAACCGACAGCGGTGAGGACAACCACGCATAATCTCAATACCCATCCGGTCATGGATAATTTCTATATAAGGAACAACAGTTTTTTCCGGATAAGGCGCATTATTTAAATCTATAACAATTCTCTTTTTTATTTTTTGAGGTATCCCCGGAAAAAGAGGATAAAATTTATTTATTTTTCCCTCAGAAGTATATTCTACATTGTAAAGTGAAGGCACATAAACTCCCTCTAAGGAGGCCAGTTCTAAAAATAATTCTTTTCTGCCTTCTCCGTCTCTTATTTGCTTTATTCTATCCTTGCAGATGTTCACAATCTCTAAGATTACCTCTTCTCCTTCCCCAATCACAAAAACATCTATAAAATTGGCTAACGGTTCGGGATTAAAACAGGCACTTCCTCCAGCGATAATCAGGGGGAAATTATCTTTTCGTTCTTCACTTAAGAGGGGTATCTGGCCCAAGTTGAGCAGATTTAAAACTCCCGTATAGTTTAATTCGCTATGGAGAGAAATCCCCAAAATGTCAAAATTTTTTAAGGGGATTTCCGATTCTAATGAAGAGAGAACAAGTTTCTGCTTCCGCAGAAAACACTCTAAGTCAACCCAGGGAAGAAATGCGCGTTCACAGAGTATATCGGGTTGTTGATTGAGAAGGTCATAGATTATTCTGAATCCTAAGTTACTCATCCCCACCTCATACAGGTCAGGATAGGCTAAACAAAATTTTAATTTAACTTCATTTAAATTACGATGATAGGCATTCAGTTCATAATTGATATAACGACCCGGTCGGGATACTTTTAATAAAATATCTTTAGGAAACATAACAAAAAACTTAATCAACTATACTTCTTTCTTAAACGAACTAACCATACCCAGAGCAAGCATATTTACTACCAGATTAGACCCCCCATAACTTATAAAAGGTAAAGGGATCCCCACCACTGGTAAAATCCCCAGACACATTCCGATATTTATGAAGAAATGAGAAAAAATCAGTGTGGCTACCCCTACAGCAAGCACCCTTTCTGCAAGATTATGGGCTAAAATACCGGCTTCAATAATTTTCTTTACGAGAAGATAATAAAGGAGAATCACTAAAGCCCCTCCTAAGAATCCCCATTTTTCCCCAAGGGAGGCAAAAATAAAATCGGTATGGCTTTCCGGTAAAAAAGAAAATTGATTATCGCCTTTCCACCACCATTTACCCCACAACCTGCCCGAACCAATGGCAATTTTAGCCTGGATTATCGTATAGCCTGCTCCTAAGGGGTCAATATGGGGATTGATAAATACTAAGAGGCGTTTTTTCTGATAATCTTTTAATATTCCCCAGAACAGAGGAGAAAATAATATGGCTAACAAAAATAGGATGAGCAAATTTTTCTTTTTTACTCCACAGAGAAGACTTAAGCAGATAAAAACCGGAAAGAGGATGAAAGCAGAACCTAAGTCAGGCTGGATAAAGATAAGTCCTGCCAAGGGAAGAATCATCCCTAAGGAAATAAAGAAGATTTTTGTTTTTTTTATCTCATCTTTATGGAAAACGAAATAGCGGGTGAGTATAAGTATGGCGGCCAATTT
>JAMWCM010000072.1 GCA_023818355.1 Candidatus Omnitrophota bacterium | reverse complement strand
GAGGGATAAGAGAGGTGATGAAGGAATTTCGTCCCCAGGTAATGGTGCTTGAAGAACTCTACTCCCACTATAAACATCCCCGCACCGCTATCCTTATAGGCCATGCTCGGGGAGTGATCAGTTTAGTGGCGGAAGAGAAAAAAATTCCCTTAATTGGTTATTCTTCTACACGGATTAAAAAAGCGCTCTTGGGGAGGGGGGATGCTACTAAGGAACAGGTCCAGAGAATGATTCAGTATCTTTTAAATTTGAAAAATCCTCCCCAGCCTGTGGATATTGCCGATGCCCTTGCCCTCTGTCTGGCGCATGTTTATATTATGAGGAGTGTAAGGAAATGATTACACGCTTAGAAGGGAGGTTGGTGGAGAAGAAAGAGAATCGGCTTATTCTGGAGGTGCAGGGGATATATTACGAAATCCTTGCTCCTCCCACGGTTATGCGTGCCTTAGAAAAGAACCAACGGGAGGATGAGAAAATTTCTCTGGTCACTTTCCATTATCATCAACTGGAGCCAAACCGAAGTATTCCGGTTTTAATTGGTTTTAATAATGAGATTGAGAAAGAGTTCTTTGAGTATTTTATCAGCGTTTCGGGAGTAGGACCAAGAACTGCAGTAAAAGCCCTGAATCTTCCTATTGCCAAGATTGCCCGGGCAATTGACGAAGGTGACCTTGGACTTTTAAGTTCCCTTCCCGGTATCGGTAAACAGAAGGCAAAAGAAATTATTGCCAAACTTCAGGGTAAAGTGGGGAAATTTGGACTTATTCGGGATGAGGAATTCTGGGAGGAGAAATCTGAAAAAGAAGATATCCAGAAAGAGGCCCTGGCCGTGCTTTCTCAATTGCAGTATAAAAAATATGAGGCCGAGCGGATGATTAAAGAAGCCTTAGAGAGAAATCCCGGGATTGAAACTACCGAGGAATTACTGAATGAAATCTATCGCCAGAAGTCTCAAAGGTAAAAAGGATGGATAAAGAAAAGATAATTGTTCCTCAGGAAACGGAAGAGGATTTAATCCTTAATCTCTCTTTAAGACCGCAACGCTTAGAAGAATTCATTGGCCAGAAAAGACTCATTGAGAGTTTAAAGATTTCCATTTCTGCCGCTTTAAACCGCAGAGAACCCTTAGAGCATATTCTCCTTTCCGGACCACAGGGTTTAGGGAAGACCTCCCTCGCCCACATCATTGCCCATGAGATGGGAACAAAAATTACCGCAACCTCCGGTCCAGCCATTGAGCGGGCAGGGGATTTGATTGGTATACTTACCAACTTAGAGAGGGGAGATATTCTCTTCATTGATGAAATCCATCGTCTTTCCAAGGTAGTGGAGGAATTTTTATATCCAGCGATGGAAAATTTTCAGATTGATTTTGTCTTAGATAAGGGCCCCTATGCCAAGACTATAAAATTTAATCTCAAACCTTTTACCCTTATTGGTGCTACTACCCGCGCAGGGCTATTAAGCGCTCCCTTGCGGGGAAGGTTTGGGATGTTTTATCATCTTGATTTTTATAGTGAAGGGGAACTGAGGGAAGTGATTAAACGCTCCGCAAGGATTTTAGAGGTTTCTATTGATGAGAAAGCAATTGCCGAGATTGCCCGACGTTCTCGGGGAACCCCCAGGGTAGCGAATAGACTTTTGCGGAGGGTGCGCGACTATGCCCAGGTAAAGGGAGAAGGGATAATTACTTATGAAATTTCCCTTAAGGCCTTAGAAATGTTGGGGATTGACCATTTAGGACTGGATGCTTTAGATATAAAAGTTTTAAAAACAATCCTTGATTCCTTTAAAGGTGGTCCGGTGGGTATTGAATCCTTAGCCGCCACTTTAAATGAAGAGGTGGATACTTTGGTAGATTTAGTTGAACCCTATCTTTTAAAGATTGGATTTTTGAGAAGAACCGGCCGGGGGAGAGAGGCAACTTCCCTTGCCTATGCACACTTCGGGATTCCCTATCCGAAGGAAGTGCAGAAAGAATTGCTTTGAAGGTGGTAACTAAAAATGGCTAAATTACTTCTGCATATCTGTTGTGCTCCCTGCACTATCTATCCTCTATCCTTTCTTAAAGAAAAGGGATTTGAGGTAACCGGTTTTTTCTACAATCCCAATATCCATCCTGAGGAAGAGTTTGTAAGGAGAAGGGATGCCCTTTATGAATTCTTCCGCAGAGAAGTTGGGGAGGTGATTTATTTTGATTATTTACCCGAGGATTTCTTTATCCGTATTGAGCCAGAGCTTTCTCCTGCGGAACGCTGTCCGCAATGCTGGAGGCTACGTCTGGAAAAAACCGCCCTCTATGCTCAGGAGCATAACTTTGATTATTTTTCCACCACCCTTTTAGTCAGCCCTTACCAGGACCAGGCTAAGCTTAGAACCTTAGGGGAGGAACTTTCTCAGAAATATAAGGTTAAATTCTTCTTTGAGGATTTTAGAACAGGCTTTCGGGAAGCGCATCGTAAAGCTAACGAATGGGGGCTTTATCTTCAGAAATACTGTGGTTGTGTTTATAGCAAATTAGAGCGGGAAGAGGCAATCTCACAGAAGAAGAGATGATTAATACCTTGGCTAAATTCTTTTTCCTGTTAGGAATAATTTTTTTGGGATTGGGGATTATCTTTTCTCTGGGAGAGAAACTCCCCTGGTGGGGAAAATTACCTGGGGATATCCTTATTGAGAAGAAGAATTTTAGTTTTTATTTCCCCTTTACTACCTGCATTTTATTGAGTATATTTCTCAGCCTTATCCTCTGGTTTATTATGCGTTTAATGAGATGATTTTTAATGAAAAAGATTTTTGTTCTTTTATTTTCACTTTTAAATTCAAGACCAATCTTTGCTTATGGGGGAAATACTCCAGTTATTTTACGCGTGGCGATACTCACCGGGGCCCCTTCCATAGAAATCTCCTTTCGTGAACTTCATCGCCTAAAGAGTCTTGATAGCGATGAATTGTTAAGTGTGATCCCCAGTTTGAAAAAAGAAAAAATTTTCCCTCTTCAAGAGGGGATAAAGATTGGGGAGCAGATTTTTAAAGTTCCGAGGATAAAGATTGAGCCCCTGAATGAAGAAGGAGGATTGTTAATTAATGGGAGGAAATACCGTGGCGAAATAGATATTTTAAGAACCAAAGATTTAAAACTTTTAGTGATTAACCGTCTGGAACTGGAAGAGTATCTCTATGGAGTTCTCTTCCATGAAGTTTCTCCCCACTGGCCCATAGAGGCCTTAAAGGCACAGGCAATTGTCTCCCGAACTTACGCCTTATATCAGAGAATGATGAATAAGGATAAGGATTACGATTTGACCAGTGATTTTTATACACAGATTTATGGAGGAAGGAGTTCCGAAAGGTACCGCACTACCCGGGCGGTAAAACTCACTGCCGGAAAGGTGCTTACTTATAAAGGAGAGATTTTCCCTACCTATTTTCATGCTACCTGTGGGGGAGCAACTGAAGATGCCCGTGAACTCTGGGATATTGACATTGGTCCCCTTAAAGGAGTAAAGTGCGATTTCTGCTATCAATCACCCCACTACTTATGGGAAAGATTCATTTCATTTAAGGAGATAAAAGAGAAATTGAGTAATTATGGATACGGTATTTCAGGAAAAGTTTTGGGCATTATTCCCAAAGAGAGAAATCTCAGTGGGAGAATAAGAAAATTGACAATTATTACCGAAAATAATAAATTTGAAATCTCCGCCAAGGAATTCCGTCAGATTTTTGACCCCCAGGTTATAAGAAGCACAAACTTTGAAGTGGAGATTGAGCCTGAAGGAGCAATCTTTCGTGGCTATGGTTGGGGCCATGGTGTAGGTTTATGCCAATGGGGAGCATATTTTATGGCGATAAAAGGTTATAAGGCAGAGGAGATTTTAAAATTCTATTATCCAGGGGCGGAGATAGAAAGTTACCCCTCCATAATGAAACAGAAACGCAGTGAATGAATGTAGCCTTAAAGATATTTTATAAAACTTCGGCAAATAGCCTCTCCCTTGAAATTACCCGTGGAGGTTTGAACTTGACATTTATCTTTTTTGGTTATAATATAAATACCCACGATAGTTTAATAAAAAAAGAATGTATTAAGTGAGGAACAGGGATTGATGATTAGTCTTACGCTAAGGGGGAATATATAGTAAGAAAAATAAGTTTTAAAGGAAGCCTATTAACTTTGGTGGGTAGAAGTATAAAGGTCGGGAGGTCAGCTTCCGATTTCAGGGTTTCTTCTTTTGATTTAAAGGAGGTCAGACTCTCTGATTTATCCCAAACAGAAATCAATTCAATTACCGGAGTTTCCCTCCCCACGAAGA
Source organism: Candidatus Omnitrophota bacterium (assembly GCA_023818355.1). Classification (GTDB taxonomy): domain Bacteria; phylum Omnitrophota; class Gorgyraeia; order DTHP01; family DTHP01; genus DTHP01. The sequence continues at coordinate 2,083 of JAMWCM010000072.1, read as the reverse complement.
AAGGGAAGATAAAGCTCATCAATTCCTTCCCTTCTTTGGATACACCGGTCTGTGACCTTCAGGTGAAAGAATTTAATAAAAGAGCGCTGGGATTCTCTGAGGATATAGTAGTCTTAGGCATAAGTAAGGATTTACCTTTTGCCCAGAGGAGATTCTGTGAGACAAATGAGATTAAGAATGTAATAGTCCTTTCCGATTACAGATTTTCCTCTTTTGGGATAAACTATGGACTTTTGATAAAGGAGTTAAATCTCTTAGCCCGAGCAGTAATAATTCTGGATAAGAACGATGTTATAAGGTATATACAAATTGTGGAAGAATTAACCAATCCACCCGATTACGAAGCTGTCTTAGAGAATTTAGAAGAAGTAATAAAGAATCCAACAATGAGTGTAAAAGAAGAATTGCCTTCAAAATGTAAACCTTGTGAGGGAGGAATCCCTCCTCTGCCTAAGGAAAAGATAGAAAGATTACTTACTCAATATAGAGACTGGCAGTTGGTTGAGGATAAAAAAATTTCCAAAGAGTTTAGATTCAAGGATTTTGGGGAGGCGAAATACTTCTTAGACCTTGTTTCCATTATTGCTGAAGAACAAGGACACCATCCTACAATGAGTTTAATCTATAATAAATTAAAGATAACCTTAACTACCCATGCGGCGGGAGGTTTAACGGAAAATGATTTTATTATGGCAAAGATCATTGATGAGCTGGGATATTGAGATATGAAAGTAGCCATATTGGTGGAAGATAATTATCAGGTTCTTGAGGTCTGGTATCCCTATCTACGCCTTAAAGAAGAAAAGATAGCGGCAGTCTTGGTGGGCACCGGGGAAAAAGAGTACAGAAGTAAAGAAGGATATCCCGCAGAGGTAGAATTACAGATAGAGCAAATTAATCCGGAAGACTTCTCGGGGGTGGTCATCCCCGGAGGATATGCTCCAGATATTTTGAGAAGGTATAAAGAGGTAACTGATTTTGTAAAGGAGATGTATGATAAAGGGAAATTAGTTGCGGCTATCTGCCATGGAGGCTGGGTGCTTATCTCGGCCGGGATATTGAATGGTAAAAGGGTGACCGGTTTTTATGCCATAAAGGATGACCTTATCAATGCGGGAGCAAAGTATGTGGACAAAGAGGTGGTTGTAGATGGAAATATCATCACTTCACGCAATCCTTACGATCTCCCGGCCTTTTGTCGCGAGATTATTAATTATTTAGAAAGGAGAAAGGATGAAGATTGGAGAGAAAAACGGTAATTTTATCATTACGGATTTTTCCGAATTAGAGGCTTATAAGATTGCCTGTAAGATTGAAACCGATGGGATTGATTTTTATCAGAGGTTATTAGAGAAAACCTCAGAAGAGAGACTGAAAGAAACCTTGAATTTCTTACTGCTTGAGGAGAGAAAACATCTTAAGATTTTTGAGGAAGCAAAATTTGAATTGAGGAAAAGGGTAGATGATTCCTCTGATGAGGATTTGTTAAGCAGTATGGATTTTGGTATCTTTCAGCCCTATCAGAGTATAGACGAACTCAACCAGGTTTTGGATAATCCTCAGAAAGCCTTTAAATTGGGTATAATCATTGAAGATAAATCTATAAAATTCTATACGCTCTGTAAGGAAAAAGTTTCTGCAGAGGAGGCTAAGAGAGAACTCTCCAAGATTATCCAGGAAGAGTATCAACACAAGAAACTCCTTGCAGATATGTTAAAAGAATATGAAGGCCATAGGTGGTGATAGAATTAAAAAACATAAGGCTGGATTTAGGATTCTTTTATACGGGTATAAAGTACAGAAAATTTTTCTAAGAAACCATGGGATATGAGCAAGCCTTAGAGAAAGCATGGGCAGAGATCGAGAATCTCACAGAGGAAAAGAGATTTTCTTTGAAGATGCTCTCCGATGAATATGAAATCAATTTACAAGGAAGGAGGATATTATCTCTATCCTGTAATGCTCCACCCAAAGAACATATCCAGATTATCTTGTTACACTATCTCATTCAGAAGTTAAGGTTGAAGGTCCTGCCTCATCCGAAAGGTGAATGGATTGATTTTCGTCAAATCCCCGGTGGAGA
>JAMWCM010000071.1 GCA_023818355.1 Candidatus Omnitrophota bacterium | reverse complement strand
TTCTTTCAGTTTTTTCTTTAACTCCCCAAAATCTAAGAGCATTCCATTCTTTGCTAATTTTTTTCCTTCTACGGTTGCCTTTACCTTCCAGTTATGTCCATGTAAAGCCTCACACTTCCCTTGATAAGCGCGTAAGAAATGTGCAGAACTGAAAAAAAGCTCTACTTCTATAGTAAACATTTCACTCCTTTATTTCATAAATCTCTTTTATTTTATCTCCCAAAAACTTCTCCCCAATCTTCTTAAAGGACTCGGATTTGTCGGTAACAAAACAGACAAGTTTCTCCCCTCTCCTTTTCTCCAGACAAAGTAAATTTTCCTCTCCTAAGATTTTCTTTACCTCTATAGCCGCTTCTCTTGCCGAATCAATGAGCACCACATTTTCTCCCATAACTTTCCCAATCACCTTTTTCAATAGCGGATAATGTGTGCAAGCAAGGATAAGCGTATCAATCTTATTTTCTTTTAAAGGCAAAAGGTAACTGCGGACAATACCCTCCACCACCTCGCCATCCCACCATCCCTCTTCCACCAGGGGCACAAAGAGTGGACAACTCTGTGCAAATACCTTGATGGTAGAATCAAGCCTCCGAATCTCCTGTTCATAAATCTTGCTGGAGATAGTTGCCCTTGTTCCGATTACCCCAATCCTCCGGTTACGGGTGGCATATACCGATTCCCGCACTGCCGGATTAACTACACCGATTATTGGAATACGAAAGTATTGTCTAATCACCGGAAGAGCAATACTTGAGGAAGTATTACAGGCAATCAGCACTAACTTCACATTCTGCTTAAGCAAAAACAAGACACTCTCTAAGGCAAATTTGATAATCGTTTCCCGGGATTTATTGCCATAAGGAACGCGGGCGGTATCTCCAAAATAGATGATTTTTTCCTGATTGAGAAGTTTCCGCAATTCCTTTGCTACCGTAAGTCCACCAACCCCGGAATCAAACACCCCGATAGGATGGGAATTGTTATTCATCGCCTTACTGCCTTAGAGACACACCCCTTAGCGGGTAAAACCATCGGTGCGTTCAAACTCTTCTTTATAATTAATTATTCCCTCGCCAATGGCTTCCGCAAGGCTCTGGCTATAATAAGGGTTAGCCAGCTTTTTACTCTCAATTACATTAGAAATAAAACCGGTCTCAATCAATATTGCCGGCATATTCGCCCCACGCAAAACATAAAAATTTGCTCCCTTGATTCCCCGGTTATCCACCCAATCTATTTTTTCCATACACTCACTTATTTTATTTGCCAGACGAATTGCCTGCGCCCGATTCTGGGTCTGCACAATATCCCAGAGGGTAGCGGCTAAAGCCGTATTCTCGGTAAAAAATTGACCTTCTTCAAACTCCAGCCCTGCATTTTCCAGACGCACCAGGGCTTTACTGGATTCATCCATTCGGTCAGAGAGATAGTAAACTTCAAAACCCCGTGCCTGTCGCCAGCGCGAACTATTGGCATGAATACTGATAAAAAGGTCTGCCCGTTTAGTATTTGCCAGATGCTTTCTGCGCCAGAGGGAGACAAACTTATCTTTTTCTCGGGTGAGTATAACCTCTATCCCCCTATTTTCCAAAAATTTTTTCAATTTTTTTGCAATATCTAAGACCACATCCTTCTCTTTAATCCCTCCCGGTCCAACTGCTCCGGGGTCTTTCCCTCCGTGACCCGGGTCAATAACCACACGTTTTATCTTATATATTCCCGGAGGAACTCTTTGGGAAGGGAAAATTATTTTTGCAATTTCCTCAGATAAAATAAAAGGAATCACGATTTCATAATTATAGATTCTCACCTTATCCTGCAGAGCTATCCGCTGTTCATTGAGTAAACCTAAGGAAGAACCAATGGCTAAATTAATTTTTAATCCTTCGCGATACAGAGTAAGTCTCTTTCCCAAGATATCCCAATCCCAGACCAAATCGTAAGCCTGACAGAGGTCTTTTAAATAAATATAGTCTGTTCTTCCAATACGAAAGGTTTTATCTACAGGGAGGGAAGGTTTCTTTACTTCTGCGCGTCGGGGATAGGTAGCACAGCCATAAAAATTCAAAGTGCAAAATGTGAGTATAAAAATGACAGCATAAATCTTTGAATAATAATTTTGATTTTTAAACTTTAATTTTAGCATTTTTATTGATGAAACTATTAGAAAAAGTTAAAATTCTTTACCCGGAAAATCTCCAAACTTTAATTATTTTCCCCCGTTGAATAGACATAAAATTGTGTTATTTTTTATTAAAATCTAAAAAATAAATTATTTCTTCATCTAACTTTTCTAAATCTAATAAAACCTTTTCTCGTCTTGGTTGTCCACCAGCATTTCTAAAATCTCTTTGGAATGAGCCGCATTTAACCAAAACTTCATCATCTATTTTAATGAAGGAAATTTGTTCTAATTTAAATTCTACTTTTCTTAATCTCGACCAAGCACCCCTTTTTATTCTTTCTAATTCATATTTTGACTTGCCACCTTTGAGTTCTTCATGCCATTTTTGAAAAGTCCGATTTTCATCATTATATTCTACTTCTCCCATAGCAAGAATTAAGCCGACGCAGTCGTAATCCCTGATAGCGTTCGCAGTTGCTTCGCTGTCATTTACGATAATTTGATGACTACCTGTATTTATTGCATGTGCTTTAAAGTCCCATGGTATCTTTTTGAAGCCATCAAATCTAACATTTCCATATTTTGGACCTGGAATTTCTATAATATTCTGTAAAAGCTCTTCGCATAAAAATTGAAAATAAAAACCAATCCATTCCATCTGTTTCCATTGACTGAAACCTGCCCTCTTCATCTCTAAAATAGAATTTCTACCATCCCAATGTATAGGCGCTCTTCTCAACCCAAGAGATATTTCTTTTGCTAAATTTAAAAAATCTTCTTTTCTCATAAAATTTTATATTTTTTATTTTTCCACCAAGTACTAATCTTTATATCTTGAAAAAGCCCATTGTTACTTAGATAATAATCCAAAAGATGTCTAAATACTATCTTGCCATTTTCATTCAGATCTCCCATAATAAAATTTCTATTAAGCATATAAGAAACTATACCAATCATTCCACTGCCGCAGAGGGGGTCAAAAATTAGATCTTTTTCATTAGAAAAATGTTCTAATAAACACTGAAGAAGTTTAAAAGGAAGCCGCGTTGGATATTTAGGCATATTAACTTTATAATCTCTTTTAAAATTTAGTGTCGTTAAATTTGGTTCACCTCTTTGACAATGCTGAGTGGTACATCTATTATGAAAAGTCCATTTATTTCCTTTTGTAACCCAATAAATTTCGTATACATTATGGGATGGCCTGATTCTACAGGTCGGAGCAAAATTATAGCTCCAATACATTTTTCCCCTTAAGGTTAATCCATTAAATCCCACAATCCTATCGTGAACTATATTACTATTATTCCAACCAGAAAAAACCAAAGCCTGTCCATTTTCATTTAAGTTTCTTTTTATGCATTCTAACAATTGTTGTATTTTCCTCCCATATTCTGAAACCGTCCACTCTACATAGCCATCAACAACATTATTTACATTTCTGTGATAATTCGTAGGCTTTCCACTAAATTCTATCCCGAATGGCGGGTCAGTGATAATTAAATCAGCATTAACTCCCGTCCAGTCATTCATATCTTTAATAATATATTTATCTAATATCTCTTTACTTATCCTCCCACTATTTTCATTCGCTGTAGTTTTAAAATCGGATCCCAGAAGTGGGGACGATTTTGAAAATAAATTTTGATTTCTTATATTTCGATTGTCCATAAATATTTCTTTATCTTTTTATTGGTTTTCATACACTTTTTATAGATGGAGGTGGCGGGAATCGAACCCGCGTCCTTAAGTTTTCTCCTAAAAGATACTACATGCTTAGTCTATCTTTTTTCTCTCACGATGCTTGCTCCGATAGACAGGATTAAGCATCGCCAGCTCTTTAAAGCTTAGCCTGCCTGTAAGAGCTAACTTGGCAGGCGCAGCCTGTTTAAAATTCTCTCCTTAAGTCCACAGGCAGACTTAAGAAGAGGCCCTCCTGGTAATTAGGCAGGAAGGACTTCGGCTACCGCATAGTCGGCAGCTATCAGTTTGCAAGGTTTTTTACGAGGCCTCCTTGCAACCTCGGCATGCATCTTTTAGCAGAATAACTTAAGTCGAGACCTTTCACCCCCTTTTATTCTATACGAAAATTTAATAATAAGGCAAGAGAATTTATAATGAAACATTTCCGCGAAACTAAGTCAATCCCTGTTCTGCGAGAGCAATTGCTTTAAGCATTGCCTTTGCTTTATTCACTGTTTCTTGATATTCTAAGCGCGGCTCAGAATCGGCAACAATACCCGCCCCTGCCTGAATATAGGCTTGATTATCTTTAATAATTATGGTTCTTATGGTAATACAGGAATCTAAGTTACCTGAGAAACTAAAATATCCCACACAGCCTGCATAAGGACCACGGCAGTGATGCTCCAGTTCGGCAATAATTTCCATCGCTCTAATTTTCGGGGCACCGGTTACGGTTCCGGCAGGAAAAGTTGCCTTTATCAGGTCAAAGATATCCTTATCTCTACGCAATTTCCCGGTGATATTGGAAACAATGTGCATCACATGGGAATAGCGCTCAATAACCATCAATTCGGTTACCTTTACGCTTGCATACTCACAGACCCTTCCTAAGTCATTTCTTCCCAAGTCTACGAGCATAATATGTTCCGCACGCTCCTTTTCGCTATTTAAGAGTTCTTCCTCCAGAAGTTTATCTTCCTCCTCATTCTCTCCCCTTCTCCTTGTCCCGGCAATGGGACGCAGTTCTACCTTCCCTTCCTCACAACGCACAAATACCTCGGGTGAAGCCCCCACAATAAAAAAATCTTTAAGTTTAAGATAATACATATAAGGAGAAGGATTAATGGAACGCAGAGCCCGATAGATATCAAAACCATCCGCCCTAATTTTTGTAACAAAGCGCTGGGAAAGAACCGCCTGAATGATTTCTCCTCTACGGATATATTCTTTAATTTTATCCACTGCTTCCATAAAATCCTGCTTGGTAAAGTTTGAACTGAATTTAAGCAGTCTTTTCCCCTTTACGCTCTTAGAAATTTTCTTCTCTCTAAGCGGAGTCCGGAGTTTCTTAAAAATCTTCTCAATCTTTTCTATGGTCTGAGCGTAAATCGTCTCTATTTTTTTACTATCTTCTATGTAAGCATTAACTACAATTTTTATTCTATGTTTCAGATGGTCAAAAATAACAATACTCTCAGCAAGGAGAAAAAAAGATTCGGGAAGATTTAGGTCGTCCTTTCTATGGTGAGGAATTTCCTCAAAAAATCTTACCGTATCGTACCCAATATAACCGACAAAACCTCCAGAAAAACGGGGAAGTTCTTTTAAGGGAACATAGTGAAAATTTGTCAGGATTTTTTTAATCTCTATAAGGGGATTTTCTGTTTCAAAATTTATTTTCCCTCCTTGCTTAATAATCTCTACTTTCTTTCCTTTTGATTTAAAAATTAAATCTGCTCCAGTCGTCAGAAAAGAATAACGGGCAACATTCTCCTCGCCTTCTACTGATTCCAGTAAGCATGCATAATCTTCAGTATTTAGTTTCATAAAGGCAGAAACCGGGGTCTCCAGGTCTGCCAGCATTTCCCGATAAACGGGAATCAGATTTCCCTTTTTGGCTAATTTTAAGAATTCCTGTTTAGTGGGATAATACATAAAAAATATTACTTTAATTTTCTATAAAAACAGGACCGATTACCTGTATGGCAGGCAAGTCCTATCTGCCTCACCTTAACCAATAAGCAGTCTCCATCACAGTCATAGAATATTCCCTTTACAATCTGAAAATTACCCGAAGTCTCACCCTTAAGCCAGAGTTTTTTTCGGGAACGACTCCAGAAATGAGTTTTTCCTGATTTTATAGTTTTCTTCAGGGAAGTCTTATTCATATAGGCAACCATCAAAACTTCCCCGCTTTTATAATCCTGAATTACTGCGGGAATCAGTCCCTGCGCATCAAATTTTAATTTTGGGTTTTTACCTGACAATCTCCATCGCCTCCCTCAAAGTAAATCTTTTTTCATAAAGTGCTTTCCCCACAATCACTCCTATAACTCCTTTTTCCGAGAAGGTGCTTAAGGCTTTGATATCTTCCAGACTACCCACCCCTCCCGCAACCATAATTTTTACTTTTGTCTGAGAAAGAAAATGAGAAAGGTAATCAATCCTTAAACCACTCAATGTGCCATCTCTTTCTATATCGGTAAAAATAAAGGTATCCACTCCCAGTCCCTTCAAATTCTCCACAAATTCTACCGGCTTAAGAGCAGTCCCTTTTAACCAACCCTCCACAGCCAAAAAATCGTCTTTTACATCCAGACTTACCACAATT
>JAMWCM010000070.1 GCA_023818355.1 Candidatus Omnitrophota bacterium | reverse complement strand
TCTTTTGCCCCTTTAAATTGCAAAAAACTGGGAGAAGAATAACCATCAAAACTTATTTCTGAATAGGCAGCATCATGGCAGATAAGGATTTTATTCTTTTGAGCAAACCCTATCACCTTTTTAAAATAATCTTCCGGAGAGATCGCGGTGGTGGGATTGTTGGGATAATTTAAAAATAAAATCTTTGCCTTCTTAAGTATGGAGGAAGGGATTTTTTTAAGTTCAGGTAAAAAGTTATTTTCCGGAAGAAGCGGTAAAGGATACGGTTTACCCTCAGCAAGGATAGTTCCGCTTTTATAGGGTGGATAACCGGGGTCGGGAATTAAGGCGATATCCCCGGCATTAAGAAAAGCAAGGGGTAAATGGGCAATCCCTTCTTTTGAACCGATTAAAGGTTGGATTTCCCTATAAGGGTCTAAATCCACATTAAACCTTCGCTTATACCAGTTACTTATTGCCTTTCTGAATTCCCATAAACCTTGGTCAAGCGCATAACGGTGATTAGTAGGGTCCTTTACTGCTTCACAGAGTTTATCAATGATATGCTGAGGGGTAGGCTGGTCAGGGTCTCCAATTCCTAAGTCAATTAAATCTAACCCTTCTGCTCTCAATCTCTGTTTTGTGCGGTCTATTTCTGCAAAAAGATAGGGGGGTAATTTTTTAAGCCTTAAGGAAATATCCATCACCGCACTGCCTCCATATCAAAAAGTCCGGTCTTTTGTCTCACTACAAATCTGGCAGCAATTAAGGCTCCCTTAGCAAAAATGTCCCTGGTTTTTGCAGAATGGAATAATTCTATGGTATCATAGGGACTATCAAAAATAACCCGATGGTCTCCTACAATTTCTCCCTCCCGAATTGACTTAATATCTTTAACTTCTTTGCCTGTCTGTCTCTTAATAATCTCTGCAAGCATCTTTGCCGTTCCCGAAGGAGCATCTTTCTTATGAATGTGATGGGCTTCAATAATCCTTACATTATATTCTGAGAGTAAACTCGCTGCTTCCCGCACCAATCTAAAGAGGAGATTTACCCCTACAGACATATTGGGAGAAAAAACAATGGGGATATAACGGGAAGCATCCTTTACCTTCATCTTTTCTTCTTCGCTTAATCCGGTAGTCCCAATTACCATTGCCTTGTTATATTTTACACAGATATTTAAATGTTCTATGGTCGCCAAGGGATTAGTAAACTCAATAAGGCAATCACCGTTTTTTATCTCTTCGGGATTATCGCTAATCTTTACCCCATAAACTATACTTCCTATCTTCTGATGTCCCTTTGCTTCTAAAAGAACGGTTAGTTGAAAATCCTTCTCTTTACTTGCTAAATCAATAATCCTTGAGCCCATTTTCCCACAGGCACCACTCACTGCCAATCTAATCATCTTCAACACCTCTTTCTCATATTAAAGTCTTATTTTAATAAACCATATTCCTTTAATGCCTTTTTAAGTTTTTCTAAATTTTCTTCCGACATTGGACAGAGGGGAAGACGCAGCTCTGGGGAACATAGCCCCAAAAGCCCCATTGCGGTTTTTACCGGTATAGGATTTGTCTCTATAAACATTGCCTTTATGAGGGGAAGGAGTTTATAATGTATCTGTTGTGCCTTTTTAAGTTCACCCCTTTCAAAACAAGAGACCATTTCTCTTACATCACGGGGAACAATGTTTGCCACCACGGAGATTACTCCCACCCCCCCAATAGAGAGAATGGGTAAAGTCAAACTGTCATCTCCGGAAATGAGTAAAAAATCCTGAGGACATAAGGCTTTAATTCTGGACATCTGTTCCAGTGAGCCCGATGCTTCTTTAATCCCAATTATGTTTGGACAATCTCTGGCAAGTTTAGCCACGGTTTCCGGTTCAATGTTTACTCCCGTGCGGGAGGCAATGTTGTAAAGAATTATGGGGATATCCACTGCCTCGGCAATTGCCTTGAAATGTGCATAGAGCCCCTTTTGGGTAGGCCGATTATAGTAAGGAGATACCTGCAGAGAGGCATCCGCACCGGCTTCGGCGGCGTGCTTAGTAAGCATTATTGCTTCCGCGGTAGAATTGGAACCTGTCCCGGCAATTACTGGAATTCTTCCTTTAACCTCCTCTATGGTAAGTTCAATAACTCTCTCATGTTCTTGAAAAGAAAGTGTCGCAGATTCTCCAGTAGTTCCACAGGGGACAATTCCCTCGGTTCCCTCCTTAAGATGAAAAGCAATCAACCGCTTATAACTTTTCTCATCAACCTTACCTGCTTTAAATGGTGTTACTATTGCCACGATTGAACCTTTAAATTTATTCCTTTCCATAATAATACACCCCCTTAAAAACTATCCTTGCTTTTCCTTCCAACCAGACATTTTTAAACTTATCTTTTTCTCTCTCAAAATGAACTCTTAGAATTTCTCCACTTTCAGTATGGACATTTATTTTAAAAAATTTTCCCACCGCGGATATTTGCTTTTTGACATTGGAGATTATGGAAGCCGCCACTGCTCCCGTCCCACAGGCAAGCGTTTCCTCCTCCACTCCCCTTTCATAGGTGCGGAGAAAAATATTTCCCTTATCCCTGACCTCCACAAAATCCACATTTGTTCCCCGAGGTAAAAACTCGTGATGGAAACGAATAATCCTGCCCAGGCCATTGACATCAACATTTTTAATCTCCTTAACGAATAAAACCGTATGGGGAACCCCCGTATTTATAAAATGGACAAGATATTTTTCTCCTCCAACATTGAGATTTATGTTCATCCTTAAATCCTTGGGTTCGGCCATCTTCACCTTTACTGCATCCTTATTTACTATTGCCTCTAAAATCCCTGCCTTGGTTTCAATCTTTAAAATCTTTGATTTTTGATTTTTGATTTTTGATTTTTCAAAAAGGGCAACGCATCTCAATCCATTTCCACACATCTCCGCCTCTGAACCATCGGGGTTAAATACATGCATTTTAAAATCGGCGACTCTTGATTTCTCAATCACCAGAAGCCCATCTGCCCCAATCCCATATTTTCGTGAACAGATTTCTTTTGCCAAACTACCAAAATTTTTTATTTTTGATTTTTGATTCTCAAATTCAACGATGACGAAGTCGTTACCCGAGGCAACCATCTTGGTAAACTCAATCTTACTGCCCATACTTAAATCCGAAAAGTTTCAAACCAAATGTTTGGCATTGGGAAAATGGGAATTTGTTTAAAATTTAGAATTTGTATTTAGAATTTATCAATAACCACCTCATTCCTCACCAGGTCTCGGTAAGTTTCTCTTCTTCTAATTAAATAGGCTTTATCATCTTTCACCAAAACTTCGGCTACTCTACAGCGGGAATTATAATTACTAGACATACTGAATCCATAAGCCCCTGCCCCCATTATCGCTAAATAATCTCCCTCTCTCAAAGGAGAGATTTCTCTATCTTTGGCAAAAAAATCTCCACTCTCACAAATCGGACCTACGATATCATATTTTTGATTTTTGATTTTTGATTTTTGATTTTGAAATTTTGTCACTGGCAAAATCTCATGATATGCTCCATAGAGTGCAGGACGAATCAGGTCATTCATTGCCCCATCAACAATAATAAAATTCTTTGAAGGAGTAGATTTTATATAAAGAACCTTTACCACCAATATTCCACTTGGTCCAGCAATAAACCTCCCCGGCTCAAGGATTACTTTCGCCTGGGTCTCTTTTAAAATGGGGATTACACATAAAGCAAACTCTTTAGCAGTCTGAGGCTTTTCTTTATAATAGATAATCCCCAATCCTCCTCCAATATTTAAGTATTCTAAATCTATTCCCTCTTCTTTCATCTGTCTATGGAAACTTACCAATTTTCTAATTGCCGAGACGAAAGGTGAGCTCTCAATGATCTGTGAACCGATATGGATATGCAGTCCTTTAATTTTAAGCCAGAGATATTTCTCTCTTTTTTTTAATATCTCTTCTGCTGTCTGAAAATCTAAACCAAATTTGTTGGTAAGTTTACCCGTAGTAATAAACCTGTGTGTCTGAGGTTCAACATCAGGATTAATCCGCAGACTAACATTTGTCTTTTTCCCTAATCTCTCAGCAATCCGATTTATATTTTCTAATTCTGAGACAGACTCTACATTGAAAAATAAAATCCCCTGTCTAATCGCAGTTTCAATTTCTCTTTCAGTTTTTCCCACTGAGGCATAAACAATTCTCTTGGGGGGACATTTTACCTTTATTGCCCGAAAAAGTTCCCCTCCGGAAACGATATCCAATCCTGCTCCTTGTTCTACAAGAATTTTTAAAATAGAGAGATTAGAATTTGCCTTTACCGAATAGCAGATAAGGGGATTTATTTCCCGGAAGGCATTCTTTAATTTCCAATAGTGGTCAAGGAGAGTTTTATAACTATAGACATATAAAGGAGTACCCCAGCGCTTCGCCAAATCTTCCACTTTGACTCTTTCGCAAAAAAGATTATTTCTTAAATATCTAAACTCATGCATCTATCTCAGTATCTTTCCCCAATGCTTAATCTGATTCTCTACACTCTCCGGACCAGAACCACCATAGGTCTTAATGCGTCTTACCGATTTTAGAGGGTCAAGAAAATCTAAGATTAATTCTTGGGTTAGTTCGGGAATAATTTTCTTTAATTCCTTATCCGACATTTCTTTTAGCGGTTTTTTCTTCCTTATTGACTCTAAAACCAATTTCCCGGTTAAATTATGTGCCTCCTGCCAGGAATAACCCTGGGTTACTAAAAATTCAGCAATATCCGTAGCAAAAATAAATTCATTTGAAGATGCTCTTTTTAAATTCTCCTTATTTACCTTAAGTTTGGAAACTATTTTTTCTAAGATATTAAGGGAATCTTTAATTATATCCAGAGAATCAAAAAGAGGTGGTTTATCCAACTGCATATCCCGGTTATAACTTAAAGGAAGGCCTTTCATCATCACTAAAACCGAAATTAAATTCCCGTACATTTTACCCGTGTAGCCCCGGATAAGCTCTAAGGGGTCGGGATTTTTTTTGTGCGGCAGAATGCTTGAACCGGTGAAATGGGAATCATCCCCTTCTATAAATCCAAACTCATCACTGCAAAAGAGGATAAAATCCTCAGAAATCCTTGAAAGATGCATGGATAAAATTGCAAGTGTTGACAAAAATTCAATCACAAAATCCCGGTCACTTACACTGTCAAGGCTATTCTCGGAAACCTGTGAAAAATTCAATTTTTTTGCTAAATAAAATCTATCCAGAGGTAAACCGCTTCCCCTACCCGCTCCGCTCCCCAAGGGCATTATATCCATCCTTTTGAAGACATCTCCTAATCTCCCTTTGTCTCGCTCTAACATTCCGATATAGGCTAAAAACTGGTGAGCAAAGAGTATAAATTGGGCATTTTTTAGATGGGTATAGAAGGGAATTGTCAGCCCTCTCCAATCCTTTGCTCTCTCCCATAAAGACCTCTGTAATTTTTTTATTTTTTCAATTACTTGCTTTACTTCATCCTTACAGTATAGACGGAGGTCCAAAACCACCTGGTCATTGCGCGACCTCCCGAGATGCAATTTGTCCGCAGTTTTTCCAATCTCTTTCCTTAAGAGATTAATTACTGCCGTATGAATATCCTCGTTATTCTCCAGAGGGATACGACCTATCCTCTCCTTTAATGACCTTAATCCCTTAACTAATAAATCTTTTTCTTTCTTAGAAATTATCTTGCATTTCCCTAACATCTGTGCATAAGCAATACTCCCTTCAATATCATAAGGGGCTAATCTTTTATCAAAAGAGATACTTTTTGTAAAATCCAGAATATCTCTATCCATTGGCTTCTTAAATCTTCCTCCCCACAATTTCTTTCCCACATCTACCTCTTCTTCAATTTTGATTTTTGAATTTTGATTTTTGAATTTATATATGGCATTGCCCAGATTTTGATAAAACCTTCGGCTAATTTTTGCTCAAACTTATTCTCTTTACCATAGGTGGCAAATTCCTTCTTATATAAAGAATATTTAGATTTTCTCCCCACAGGGATACAGTTTCCTTTAAAAAGTTTTATCCGCACACTACCCGTAACAAACTCCTGAATTTTTTCCAAAAAACTATCCAGGGCAGTTCTCAAAGGAGTAAACCATAACCCGTAATAGATTAACTCTGCATACTTAGAAGAAATCAGAGGTTTAAAATGCAAAACTTCGCGGTCTAAATTCATTGCTTCCAGTTCCTGATGGGCAGTGTAAAGAATATGGGCTGAGGGAGCCTCATAAATTTCTCTGCTCTTTATCCCCACCAGACGGTTCTCAATCAAATCGGTCCTTCCTATCCCATAGGCTCCTCCCATTCTATTTAACTCTTTTACCAAATCCACCGCTTCCAAATTCTTTCCATTGATTTTCTTAGGAATTCCTTTCTCAAAATAGACATCTAAATAAAGAGGCCTATCCGGGGTTTCGGAAATGGGCCGGGTTAACTGATAGGCATCCTCCGGAGGCTCCTCAGCAGGGTCCTCCAATTTTCCACATTCA
>JAMWCM010000069.1 GCA_023818355.1 Candidatus Omnitrophota bacterium | reverse complement strand
ACAGACACTCTGTTGCCCGCCTCTGTTTTTATCCAATGGTATATTCAGACAAAAACGACCATCATCTTTAGACAATCTAAAACATTTAACTAACCATTTTTCAGTAAATTTTAAGTATTCAGAATAAAATATTCTGTCATCGTAAGAATTGTAGTGAATATCTACATTATAAGGTGGTGAAGTAATAATCAGATCGATAGAATTGTCTTTAACACAGTCAGCGATTAAAAAATCTTCATTATAAATCCAGAGAGAACCATGATGAAAGTATAACTCATCCTCAGAAGCGATTTTAATAAAATTTGCTTTTTTCTCTAAAGTATAAACAGCATCTTCCTTTACCCTCATTTGCTTTCTACTCATCAATTCAACCAATTTATACAATTCCTGCCTTCAATAAATCCTGCACATCTACCAGCCCTATGGGCCGGTTTTTCTCATCCACTACTGGAATTTCATCAATTTTGTATTCCCTTAAAATTTTTAAAGCCTCCTCAGCCAACCTTCCTTTCTTTATGGTCTTGGGAGATTTGGTCATTACTTCCTTTACTTTTCTTTCCAAAATTTTCGGGTCGGTTTCAATATTGCGCCTCAGGTCCCCATCAGTAAAAATTCCTACAAGTCTTTTGTTTTTATCAATAACCGTGGCTGAGCCTGCTCTGGCACGGGTTATAGCTAAAAGCATATCTTTTACTAATACATCTTCCCTCACCAGAGGATTCTCCTCCCCTCTGCGCATAATGTCTTCTACTTTTAATAAAAGCCTTTTCCCTAAGGTTCCCCCTGGATGGAGTAAAGCAAAGTCCTCTTTCTTAAAACCTTTTTTCTCCAGAACAGCGATTGCCAACGCATCACCCATGGCCAGAATTGCCGTGGTAGAAGCCGTAGGGGCAAGTCCTAAGGGACAGGCTTCTCTTTTTACCGAGACATCTAAAACTACATCTGCGTATTGTGCTAAATGGGATTTAAGATTTCCGGTAAAGGCAATCAGTCTTGCTCCAATCTTTTTAATTAAAGGAAGAAGCTTAGTTATCTCCTCAGTTTCTCCGCTGGTGGAAAGAGCAATCAAAACATCCTCAGAAGTTACCCTCCCTAAGTCTCCATGCAGTGCCTCCGCAGGATGAAGCCAGAGACTGGGAGTTCCTAAGGAAGATAAAGTGGCAGAAATTTTCTGGGCAATCAAACCTGCTTTACCCATTCCGGTAAGCACTACCCTTCCCCGGCAGTTGGCTACCCATTCTACTGCCTTAAGAAAATTTTTATCCAAGCGCCGGGATAATTCAAGAATTGCCTCGGCCTCAATCTGGAAAACCCTTTTTGCTTTTTCTAAGAAATTAATCTTTTTCTTATTCATTTTCAGATTTAATCTGGGTAATTGCTTTTACTTCCTTTAACAATTTCTCCAGTGTCTCTAAGTCAATCATATTTGGTCCATCGCAGAGTGCCTTATCAGGATTATCATGCACCTCTAAGAAAATTCCCTCGCAGCCAAAAGCTACCGCTGCGCGTGTAAGCCCGGGTACAAATTCCCTATTACCTCCCGAAGAATAACCTTTTCCACCAGGGACTTGCACCGAATGTGTAGCATCAAAAATTACCGGATAACCAAACTCTCTTAAGATAGCCAAAGAACGGAGATCGGAAACTAAATTGTTATAACCGAAGGTGGTTCCTCTCTCGGTAAGTAAAATTTTTTTATTCTCGGTATATTCTACCTTCTCAATAATGTTTTTCATATCCCAGGGAGCAAGAAACTGGGATTTTTTAAGATTAATTACTTTCCCGGTTCTACCGGCTTCCATTACTAAATCTGTCTGCCTTACCAAGAAAGCAGGAATCTGAATTATATCTAAGACCTCTTTTGCCACTTTTAGTTCACTCTGGCAGTGGACATCGGAGAGTAAAGGAATTCCCAGTTTTTCTTTCACCTTTTCCAAAATTTTTAATCCTTTTTTTAACCCCGGTCCGCGATAAGATTTTAGTGAAAGTCTATTTGCCTTATCATAACTGGATTTAAAAACAAAGGGGAAACTTAGCTCTTCGGCAATCTCTTTTATTGCCTCTGCCATATATAAGGTATGTTTTTCTGTTTCTATTACACAGGGACCAGCAATTAAAACCAGGGGATTTTTCCCTCCAAACTTTATTTTACCTACATTTACTTCTCTAACCACTCTTCTGCCCTCTTTAAATCCTCAGGAGTGTCGATACCTATGGAGTCTTTTTTTGTAATAAATACCTTAACCCGCATCCCATTTTCCAAGGCGCGCAACTGTTCTAATTTCTCCATTTTTTCTAACCTTCCCAGAGGAAGATTTACGAAATCAAGTAAGGCTTTTCTTCTGTAAACATATATTCCCAAATGCTTATACCACTGGTACTTTGCTTTTATGTTTGTATCTCTTTTGTAGGGAATGGCAAAGCGTGAAAAATAAAGAGCATATCCATCTCGTGTAAAAACAACCTTTACAATATTGGGATTATTTAAATCTTCTTCTTTTTTAATCAAAGTAGCCAGTGTGCCTATCTCTGCTTTTTTATCCGAAAGAAAATTTTTTACTAAGAAATCAATTGTCTGAGCCTCCAAGAAAGGTTCATCTCCCTGAATATTAACAAAAATTTCTGCCTTTATTTTTTTGGCTATCTCCGCTACCCGTTCAGTTCCTGAACGACAATCTGGGGAAGTCAGCATAACCTCAGCCGTAAGTAATTTGGCAAATTCCCATATTCTCTGGTCATCACAAGCAACGATTACTCTATCCAAAGAAGAGGCATTTTGGGCATTTTCATAAACCCACTGAAGAAGAGGCTTATTTCTTAGTTTTACTAGGGCTTTCCCAGGAAAACGCGTGGATTTAAATCTTACCGGTATAACGCCGACGATCTTCATCTTCTATCCGTAAAATCAACTCCTCCTGTGTGGCAACCGCTACCCCCAATTTTTCCACCACAATCCCTGCTGCAAAGTTGGCTAAATGTGCTGCCTCACGCATCTTTGCTCCTTGAGAAAGAGCAAGCGTAAAGGTGGCAATAACCGTATCTCCTGCTCCGGCAACATCAAAAACTTCTCTGGCGACCGTAGATATATGGTAAGGTCTTTTATCTCTTTCAAAAAGACGCATCCCCTGTTCTCCTAAGGTAATCAGAAGAGCATCTAAATTCAAACCTTTCCTCAATTCCTTACCCGCACGGTCAATCTGTTCATCGTTCATCAATTTATCGGTATTTATATTGAGGAAAATGTTTCCCTTTATTTTTAAATAGCGGATAGCGTTTTCCGTTTCTTTACGGTTGGGAGTAATAGCAGTAAAATCTTTATAATAATCAAAGTGCTCTTCTTTAGGATCAACGGTAATAATCATTCTGTACTTCTTTCGTAAAGCTCTAATTTTATTTAAAAGCGAAGGGGTAATTATTCCTTTCCCATAATCCTCAATGATTACGGCCTGGTATTTCTTCATATTCTGGCTTATATAATCGATGATCTCTGACTGCCAAGAATCCGGTAGGCGACTGGTATCTTCCCAATCTACCCTTACTGTTTGTTGATGGCCAGCGATAATGCGTGTTTTTAAAGTAGTGGGTCTCTGGGAATGAGAAAAAATCCCTTTACTTTCTATACACCTTCGCTTTAATTCTTTTTTTAGAATTTCTCCATTAATATCTTTTCCTACTATCCCTACCAAATTCACCTCTGCTCCCAGACTTATAAGGTTACAGGCGACATTGGCAGCTCCTCCCGGAGCATAGGTTCTCTTTTTTGCCCAGACTACAGGAACGGGTGCCTCGGGTGAAATGCGCTCCACCTCTCCCCAGATAAACTCATCAAGCATCAGGTCTCCCACAACCATAATCCTTGCTTTATTAAAAGAAGCAATAATTTTCTTTAATCTTGTAATTTGCATTCGTTTATCTTCTCCAATGAGTTATCATAACATAAGTAAGAAAGGAAATTCAAGAAAAAGTTATGGGTGGACAATCAGAAAGGAACCTCAGCACTTAGAGTATCCACAGGCTTCACACTTGGCACAACCTTCTTCGTGTTTGAGGGGCTCTCCACAATCAGGACAAACACCCACTACATTAGCATTTCTGAAGGTGTAATTTTCTTCTAAGGGAGGAAGAATTTTTACCTTAATCTCAGAAGAAGACTTTTTCATCTGGGAAAGCCGGCGTTCCAGAACGCGCGCAATAGCATCCGCACAGGAGAATATACGCGTCCCTCCATTCTCCCAGGATGGAGAAGGACATCTAATACCTCTTAATTGTTCAATAATGGGAACAGGGTCTATACCGGAACGGAGAGCTAAAGAAACCAGTCTTCCAATCGCTTCTAACTGTGAGGCAGCACAACCCCCGGCTTTTCCCATCTGCATAAAGACTTCAAAAGGATGTCCTTCTTCATCTTCGTTAATGGTAATATAGAGATTTCCACAACCGGTATTAATCTTAGTGGTTGTCCCCCGCATCACCTCCGGACGGGGACGGGGAGCAAAGCGCTCTTCTTTCTTCACCTGTCTTTCTGTTTTTACAGAAGAGATATTTAGAACCTGTTCCTCCCGGCTCTTATCCCGGTAAATGGTTACCCCTTTACATCCCAGTTGATAAGCAAGAAGATAAACTTTTTTCACATCTTCAATCGTTGCCTGATGGGGAAAATTAACTGTTTTAGAAACTGCATTATGGGTATACTTCTGAAATACTGCCTGCATCCGAATATGCCATTCCGGAGAGACATCGTGGGCGGTAACAAAAATTCTTCTTACATCCTCGGGAATTTCAGAGATCTCCTGACAGGAACCTTTTTCAGCAATCTTTTCCATCAGTTCCCGGGAATAAAATCCCCGCTCGCGAGCAACTCTTTCAAAATAAGGATTTACTTCTACTAAACGGGTGTTATCCATTACATTACGGGTATAGACTAAAGCAAAAAGTGGTTCAATGCCACTGGAGGCTCCAGCGATAATACTTATTGTTCCCGTAGGCGCAATAGTAGTCAAGGTAGCGTTACGCAGTTGCTTTCCCTCCTGAGCCAGTATACTTTCCTTAAATGCTGGAAAAACTCCCCGTTCTTCTGCCATTCGCCTTGATTTCTCTTCTGCTTCTTCTAAGATGAAACTCATCACCTTATCTGCAAGCACAATCGCTTCTTCAGAATTATAGGGAATCCCCAGCTCTACCAGCATATCTGCCCAACCCATCACTCCTAAACCAATTTTTCGGGTAAGTTTTGTTTTTTCTTCAATCTCCTTTAGAGGAAATTTATTTACATCAATAACATTATCCAAGAAATGGACTGCCACATGGGTGATTGTGCGTAAATTATCCCAATCCACCTCAGGTATCCCATTAGAAAATTTAACCATTTTTGCTAAATTGATACTTCCTAAGTTACAGCTCTCATAGGGCAAAAGGGGTTGCTCTCCGCAAGGATTAGTGCTTTCAATATTTCCTAATGCTGGTGTAGGGTTATCCTTATTCATCCGGTCAATAAAGATAATCCCCGGTTCACCATTCTTCCATGCCTGCTTTACAATTAAATCAAACACCTCACGGGCAGGAAGTCTCTTTACCTCCTTCCCTGTGCGTGGGTCAATTAGAACATAGTCTTCATTTTTTTCTACTTTATTCATAAAATCCTCAGTGAGGGCAACCGAGATATTGAAATTGGTAATTTCCTTATCTTCTTGTTTACAGGTAATAAATTCCAGGATATCCGGATGGTCAACCCTTAAAATTCCCATATTTGCTCCTCTGCGCGTTCCTCCCTGTTTTATCGCCTGTGTAGCCGCATCGTAGACTTTCATAAAGGATACAGGTCCTGAAGCCACTCCCCCGGTACTCCTTACCACCGAATTCTTAGAACGGAGATGGGAGAAAGAAAATCCCGTCCCGCCACCGCTCTTATGAATTAATGCGGTAGCTTTTAAAGTTTCAAATATTGATTCCATCGTATCTTCTATGGGAAGGACAAAACACGCAGAGAGCTGCCCAAGGTCTTTCCCCGCATTCATTAAGGTAGGAGAATTGGGCATAAATTCACCTTTAGCCATTACCTCATAGAATTTTTTGATTAAATTTTCTATATCCTCCTCAGACTTTCCATACAATCTATCTGCAGAGGCAATATGCTTCGCTACCCGCATAAACATCTCACGGGGGGTCTCAATAATTTTCCCTTCTTCATTTTTTGAAAGATAACGCTTCTCCAAAACCTTAAGAGCATTTTCCGTAAGTTCTGGCTCAAAATAGTTCATCTTCTACCTCCTTCCTTTTTAAAATATAGCAGAAATAAAATACCCTGTCAAGAAAAAAATACAATATTTTGAGTATATATGTTTATCTATATACGACAAGTTGTGCTTAGAAATTTAAGGGAAGGCGTCGTTAAACTTTAAAAAAAGGGGTTTTTAAAAAAAGATTATGAAAACAGATTGACTTTCCCCCTTCCTTTTATAAACCGGTTTTATATTATAGAAATAAATGCTCCCTGTCAAGTCAATTTAAAATTTATGAAATTGCTTTATTCCCCACAATGAATTATAGTATAATAAATTTATAAAATGAGAAAAATAAAAGTTGCTGTAATCGGCGTAGGGAAATTGGGTTCTATCCATGCCCGAATCTATTCCCAGATGAAAGATGTGGAACTGGTAGGGGTATGTGATACAGAC
>JAMWCM010000068.1 GCA_023818355.1 Candidatus Omnitrophota bacterium | reverse complement strand
GTTGCATCAAATTCACAAGTAATATTCCTCTGCTCCAGTTTTGCTCTCTCCTGAGCAAGTCTGATATGGCTAACCAACTGCCTTCCCGCTGCTAATACCTTTGCCTTCTCAATTCCCGAAAGCATCCTCCCAGTGATTGCCATTCCCACAACGGCAATGATTACCAAAACCAACATCAACTCAATCAAAGTTACCCCAATAACGCAACATTTTAAGCAATGCTTATTTTTTCGCATTATTTTTCTCAGTTTTTATGCCTAACAATGTAACTGATTTCTCCTCCAACTATGGTCTTTATTTATAAACACTATGTGTACCAATATCATAATAGAGAACGGTCTCATCATTAATAAATCGAAACAAAATTCGGTACTGATAATCTACAGAATATGACCAATAATCTCTCAATCTTCCCTTGAGTTTGTGAGTTTTAAGACGTGGATCAAAGGGATTGGTTTTGAATATCTTTTCTCTCTTTTTAGCACGCAATTTTATTTCTTCAGGTAAGCTTTTATATGCCTTAATAAAATGAGTGGTAGGATAGATTTTGGTAATCACCATTTATTTATCAAGTTCCGATAATGACTGAATAGGCTTCAATTTATCTTTGCGATATTCCCTCTCTCCTTTACGGATAACCTTCAAGATTTGTGCTTCTTCTAAGAGACGCAATATTTTCATATACTTTTTTGCGTCTATAACCACAGCAGTGCGTTTACCATTTTCATCTACAATAAATTTCTCATGAAAAATTGTCCGCATTTCTTCACCTCCTAGTTCAAATTTTACCATAATCTGAAAGAAATCCACAAGAAAAAATCCTCTTATTTTTCAATCGCATAAATTGGACCGGTTTCATTTCTTCTTAATGTACCATTTTAAGCAATGCTTATTTTGTCGCATTATTTATTTTCTCCAAGTTTTCCCTGGCAGTTTCATTCTCAGGCTCAATCTCTAAGACTTTTTCAAAAGCACGCCTTGCCTTCTGATTCTCTCCTTTTGCCAGATAACAGAAGCCTAAGTTATTATAAGCCTTAACATTCTCAGGTTCAAGCTGGATGGTTTCCCGATAAGCTGAAATTGCGCTCTCAATTTGTCCCATTGCTTGAAACACCGAACCCAAATTGAAATGATACTCTGCTCTTGCCCGGTTTATCCCAATTGCCTTACTGAATTCTTTCAGTGCCTTGCGATAAAGTCCTTTTTCAAAATAGATGCAACCTAAGTTATTATGTGCTTCCGCAGACAAACCCCCTTTCCCTGAAGTAGCCATCTTATATTCCCTTATCGCTTTCTCCTTCTCTCCCAATTTTTCATAAATAAAACCTAAATTGGCATGGGTTGAAGGAAGGTCGGGATTAACTAAAAGTGCATTTTCATAATAGTCAAGGGCTTTTTCCAAATTACCTTCTGCCTGATAGGTTGCTCCGAGATTATTATAAAGTTCTCCCAGATAAGGATTAACTTTAATTGCCCTTTCATATTCAAAACGTGCCAGGTCTATTCTCCCTATTAAATCAAAAAATACTGCCTTTTTAAAATAGGAAAGTGGATATATTCTTTTTTGCCTGAAGGGAAAGGTCTTTATTTCCATTTCCGGTTCAGAATCCTGCCAATTATTAAAATCAATGGCATATTTTTCAATCACCGACTTGTTTTCTTCACTATTTTTTACAAAAACCAAAGCCTTGGCATCAAAAAAAACCAAGCGCCAGTTTTTATCATTCATCAATCTGCCCAGTAAAACTTTGCTGGAATTAATATCTAGGAGAAAATAATTCAGGTCATAATCTTTAACCAATTGCTCAAATGTATAGGGGTATAAAAAAACTTCAGCATAAAATTGGAGATGGTCTTCAGTATAAACTCCGGTTCTTCCATCTACAAAGACTTTCAATTTAGGCCAAGCACGCCAGATAAAATAACTACCAAAACCAAAGTTATTAAAACCATTTCCCCGAATATTATTCTTTAGAATAAAATCAATCGCCTCCTTGGGATGAATAGGACTCTCCTTTCTAAATCCTAAGCGATTTTGAATTTCCCCATCCATTGTAAATGCAGAAAAAATTGTTTCCAGAGAAAAATAAATACAACCTAAAATGACTAAAGAATAAAAAGTGCCGGCAATAAAAATTTTCTTCCAGTGATGAGCAAATTTTAAAAAACCATTTTTCCCCTTAAAGAAATTGCCTAAGTTCTCCATCACCATGGGCATAGTTACGATGGCAAAGAAAGCCACATTGCGTATGGCAAGGAGTGAAAAATAAAGGAAAAGAAAATATAAAAAGAGATTTCCCAGATTTATACGCCGATAGTTGAGTATAAAGGAAAACTGCGAAATAAGAATAAGAATTTTATAATAAATGAGGCTGAGTCCAAAGATTTCTCCCTCAATAAAAGGAGGTCTTAACTCCACAATCCCCCCGGGGAAAATATCTAAATGCCTATAGGCAAAATTAAATATAGAAAAATATTCCTTGAAAATTTTTATTCCCCAGGGGTTAACACTTGTAAAAATAATTGTCCACAATCCTACACAGAGAAGAATCTTGAATTTTTCTTTATCCAAAAAAGAACTATTATTCCATTCCCAGACAAGTTTTACTTTTAAATTGATATACTCTGCAAAGATATAAATCCAGAGAAAGATTATTCCGAGAATAGCAAAAATGTGAAGATTAACCCAAATAATTTGTAGAGGTAAAATCATCCAGATCAGTTTTGTATTTTCTTTGCGGAATTTAAAAATGATATAGAGATAAATTAGAGCAAATAAAAAGCTGAACATCTCCGGTCTCTCCACAATCCTTTCTTTAGAAACTAAGATAGCAAAAAATAAAAGAATTATACTCAGTAGATAATTATGGGATTGCTTATAGAGAAAAAAGAATAGAAAGGAAAATATGGAGGAAAAAACAACAATTCTTAATATAACCAATCCTGGCATACCTCCAAATTTATAAAATAAATAATTAACTACACCAAACAACCAATCGGCATTAAACCAGGGATGTCCTTCAGAGGTATAGGAATAGATATCGGCTTTGGGAATTTTAAGATTTTTCAGGATATACTCACCGGTTTTCAAATGTATCCAGATATCTAAGTCCCAGATTCTTGAACTGGATAAAATGGCCACCCATCCCAAAATAAAAATCAAAAAAATAATGTTACATTTCATACATTGCATATTTGTTTCATTATTTAAGTTTTTTCAGGTTTTCTTTTGCCTCCTCTAAGTTAGGGTCAAGTTCTAAGGCATGCTTTAATTCCTTTTCTGCCTCTTCATATTTCCCCAGTTCTATAAGACAGGCAGCAATATTATTGTAGATAATTGCCAGAGTGGGTTCAAGGTCTCTTGCTTTATAAAATGCATCCAGCGCCTGATTTACTTTCCCCATATCTAACAACACCAATCCTTTATTATAATAGAATTCAAAACGGTCGGGTTCTAAGAAAATCGCCCGTTCAAAATATAAAAGTGCCTGACGCAGAAGCCCTTTTTTACGGTAAATATCTCCCAAATGGTTATAAAGGGTAGCATTGGGAGGACCCCAGGGAGGAAGAACTTTTTTATAAAGCTTGAGTGCAGCCTCTAAGTCTCCTTTTGCTTGATAGATTGCTCCCAAATTTAAAACCGCATTGATCAAGCGCGGATTTATCTCTAATGCTTTTTGATAATATTCTCGGGCTAATTCAACTTTACCTTGGTTTTGATAAATTACCCCTAAGTTATTATAGAAACCTGCAATCTTAGGATTTATTTTTAATCCCAAGAGATACTCTTGTTCTGCTTTTTCATAAAGCCCAAGTTTTAAGAAAAGCTCTCCCTTAGAAAAACAGGATATGGGAAAAGGCTTTTTTCTTAGATTACTGTAGTCTCCAAGAGATTCAGGGGGAAGTTTTTCTAAATCGAGTCTGTATCTTTCAATCAATTCTTTATTCTGGAGAATATTTTTTATAAATATTGCCCCCTCATGGCTAAAATAGACCAAACGCCAGTGATCTCTATCTTCGTAAAGTTTCTTAAATAAATTATGGGCATTGATGTCTAAGAGAAAATAGTCTATTTTGTATCTTCCAATTAAGTCTTCCAATACCGAGGGATAGAGGTGAAGATCCGCATAATAACGCAAGAGTTCCTCCCCGTAAACATCGGTTCTTCCATCAATAAAAACCTTTCTCTCAGGAAAACATCTGTAAATAAAATAAGCTCCAAAGCCAAAAGAATTAAAAATATTTCCACGAATATTATTTTTTATAATAAAATCAATCTGTCCATCAGGATAAAAACAAGACTTATGCAAACCAAATTTCTTCTCCAATTTACCTTCAACATAATAGGTAAAGGAAATTTCTTGATAAGCAGTAATAATTACCGTAATTAAAATATACAAAGAAATAATACTTTTTATCAAAAATTTTGAGAATTTAAAAGTTCCTGTTTTGGGAAAAGGCCGTATGTAAAATAAAAAATCATTCAAATTCTTTACCGAGATTACATAACCAAGCATACTGAAAAGAACAATATTGCGGATAGAGGATAAAGATAAATGGAGAAAAATAACATAGAAAAAGAATGAACTTAAGTCTATTTTTCTATAATTTAAAATAAAAGTAACCATGCTTATAAGTATAAAAATCTTATAGTAAAAATAACCTCCTGAAAGGATTCCCGTGCGTGAAAAGGGAGGGACAAGCTCACTTATCCCTCCGGCAAGGATATCCCGATGATTGCCAATAAAACGGAAAAGATTTAAGGCAAGAAGAAATACTTTATATCCAAAAGGATTAATAAAACTCGCCAGAAGACAGAAAAAAAATATCTTCAAAAAAAGAAAATAATCCCTATTTTTAAAAATACAATTTTTATTCCAATCCCAGGGAAGAATTATCTTCCAGGAAATTAGGTCCCCAAGCAAAAAAATTGCGAAAATTCCCAATCCCACAAAGGAAAAGACATGGAGATTTGTCCAGAGAATTTGCAGAAAGGGTAAAAGAAAAATTGCTTTTGTTTTTTTTGTGCGAAAATCGTAAATAATTTTTAAATAAAGAGCAATAAATAAAAAACTGACAAATTCTGGACGCTCATAAAATCTTTCCTTAGCGGATAAAATGGTAACAAGAAAAAGAGGAAGGTAAAAGAGAGTATTTTCTTTTTTATACCCTATCAAGAAAAGAATAAAAAATGATAAAAGAATAAAGAGGGTTTTAATTATAATTATTCCCGGAAAACCCCAGAAGCGATGGATTAAATAGATAAAGACCTGAAAGAGCCAGTGAGGATTAAGCCAAGGTCTTCCCTCAGCAGTATAGGAATAGAAATCTGTGTGCACAAATTGCCGGTTTTTTAAGATGTATTCTCCAGTTTTTAAATGCACCCAGATGTCTAAATCAAAGATATTGCGGAGGGAAAAAATAAAGATTAAAAAAAAACAGATAAAAATAAGAAAAAATCTGGCTCTTTTCTCAGACATAGGGTGGTAAATATCTACCAGTCATTGGTTGTATTTATGCCGTCGGCAGCCACAGTTCGGCAAGGAAGAATTGTCCTTCCCTTGGAAGTGGTAGAGCCAGTGGCATTGTAATTTCCATAAATCCAACCTACTGCCGTAGCACTGCGGTTACCATTAAAATAGGTATCGTTGGTAGAAGCAACCACTACGACATTTGTTCCAGTAGCCGAGGAAACTAATTCTAAGGGAATTTTTTCAATGTAAACGGGAACTAAAGTATTTAAACTGCCTGGCCAGTCTCCTTCATTTGCCCGATACTGAATTAAGGCTCCACGAAGAGCAGCAAGATTTGCTCTTGTGGTGGCATTTCTTGCAGAGATATTGAAAGAGGTAAAACGTGGTAAAATCGCTGAGGCTAAGATACCAATGATGGCAATGACGATTAATAATTCTATTAAAGTAAAACCTTTTTGAAAATTCATCTACCAGTCATTGGTGGTAGTAGTGCCATCGGCAGCCACAGTTCGCGCAGGAAGAATGGTTCTTCCCTTGGAAGTGGTAGAGCCAGTAGCATTGTAGTTTCCATAAATCCAACCACTTGCCGTAGCACTTCGGTTACCATCAAAATAGGTATCGTTGGTAGAAGCCACTATTACGGTGTTTGTTCCAGTAGCACTGCTCAATAATTCCAAGGGAATTTTTTCAATGTAAACGGGAACTAAAGTATTTAAACTACCTGGCCAGTCTCCTTCATTTGCCCGATACTGAATTAATGCTCCCCTTAAGGCAGCAAGATTTGCCCGGGTGGTATTATTTCTTGCGGAGATATTGAAAGAGGTAAAGCGGGGCAAAATCGCCGCTGCTAAAATACCGATGATGGCAATCACAATCAGTAACTCAATTAAGGTAAAACCCTTATTTTTAAACATCATCCCTCCTTTCTTTTTGAGAAGAAGTATATCAACTTTGTAATTGCCTGTCAAGTTTTTTTTTGTTTAAAGTAAAATTCTCAAAATATTATAAAAGCGGGAGAGGGGAATCGAACCCCCATATACAGCTTGGAAGGCTGTTGTTCTACCACTGAACTACTCCCGCAATATAATTTTGGGCAGGGAAGGATTCGAACCTCCGAAGGCTACGCCGCCAGATTTACAGTCTGGTGCCATTGTCCACTCGGCCACCTGCCCATATAAAAATTCAAATATCAAATATCAAAATTTAAGACATG
>JAMWCM010000067.1 GCA_023818355.1 Candidatus Omnitrophota bacterium | reverse complement strand
AGTAACTGCCGGAGTGCTTTCAATCGTTGCTGAGAAGTAATGGGATTGCCCAATCTATCGCTTTCTTTTGTCTGTTCAAGCAAGGCAAGTATAATCTTCCTTCGGGCTATATCAGCGCGTAATTCCTTTATCTCCTTAGCTATCTCTTCAGCCTCCGGTGCATTGGAAATATTTTTTTCCAGATAAAGAATAACTCTCTCTGCGTCTGAAAATAATCCCTGCCGAAAGTATTCACGGGCAATTTCTAAACCCAATCTGGGTTGGGTTATTTTTGTTAATTCAATCTTATCTAAGAGTTGAAGCCCTCGGATTTTATTCAAGGGGTCAACCTTCTCTAAATCAAGATAGGCGCGTGCTGTTGCTAAGATAATTTCCGGTTCAGCAACCTTTGTAAACTCTTCCAAAATTTTATAACCTTCAATTTCTTTTCCTAATTTTACTAAAGCGGTGGCAGAAGAGATTCTTATCCGGGTATCTTTACTCTGGCTTAAAGAAAAGATTTTTGCTAATATTTTTTCTGAGTAAGGATTTACACCTTTGATTCTCCGTGTTATAATATAAATTGGGGATCCTAAATTAAAGTTAACAAAACATAACACTGTAATTAAACAAACTACCTTCTTCCTCATCCCTCTTTACCCTCCCTAAGTTTAATCTTGCTATATTGTAAGGGTTGACAATTACGAAGTGTTCTGGTTTATATTAAGGTCTTTCTAACTCTGCTTCCACCCGGTCTAATATCTCCTCAATATCCCAAAGATAACCACCTATTGCTATCTCCTCTGCAGAACCTAACTTTAATTTCTCCCTCGCCCTCATTTCGGCTTGTCTTACCGCCTCCGGAGTTATCTTCAATAATTCAGCAACTTCCTTTCTACTTCTCGGTCTCCCTGGTTCAGGGTTTATGGGGTCGGCTATCCCATAACGCAAAATAAGGACTCTCTTCTCAGTAGGTGATAATTGCTCTACCGGTCTTAGTCTTATGTCTAAGATTTTCCTAACCAAGGAAATAAACTTAAGGTAATCGTTCACAAACCTCTCTTCATCTCTTCTGCTGATGAATTTCTCCAGAAGAGTCAATCTTCTGGAGATTATCCCCGGCATAGTTTCATAAAGCAAAGTAATCCCACCGAAAAAGTATAGTTCCAAGGGACTGATTAGGGCTTCCAATTGTAAATCCTTCTGGATTACCGCCTGCACTAACTCTCGTCTAAAGTGTTCATTACCTATCCAATTCCACATCAAATCACACTCTATTTTCTCCGGTTCTGTTCCGGTCATCGGCAAGAGGGGAATTTCTTCGTAAACATATTCCAGAGGATATTTCGGAAGAGTAATGGTGATTCTTTCAGAATCATAGTCTATATCCACGCGGAAAGGATATCCATAATTTTGGGTTTTGATTAAAATCTCTGAAAAACTTTTATATAAATCTATCATTTTTTGTCCCACAATCCCTATAAGCAATCTCATCTTGAGTTCTGGAAAGTTAGTCAATTCAGGAGAGAGTCTAACTTTGATAATTCCCCTGTCTCCTATCTCTATAGCGGTTTTTATAATTTCCAATTTTCCTCGGATACTCCCTTCTACCTCATTAAGCGCATGGGAATAATAGATTGCTCGGTGCAACTCTGAAATAAAAAAGAGAAGCTGTAAATTTCTCGGGGTATTAAAAGGAGGTAAGAAATAGTAATAGTTTGGCTTACTTCTCTCTACTGCCAATACTCCTACACGCACAAAGATTTCAAGTTTGTAATAAGTATTGGAGTAATCAAACCCGGGCAATCCCTTTCTGGTAGCGTTTTCCATCACTTCCTGAATAGTAAATTTATCTTTTCCAAATTCACGGTAGAGAAAGGATGCCACCTCATAGAGGGGGACAAAATTTCTGCTCTTTATCCTTCGGGATATGAAATAAGCAGTGTCTGGCGCTAAATCAAAAGTAATAAAATTTAGATTTAATAAGATAACTAAACAGAATACCCTTCTCATAAGTTTTCAGAAATTCAAAAACGGAAAAGGGGTCAGACCCCTTTTTGCTTTGGTTAAGTCTTGTCTGGAGTGGATTTCCCAACTTTTAATTAAAGTATCCACCATCCCCTCCCGCACCAGAAGATTTCCCAAATCCTTATTTTACTAAAGCGGTGGCAGAAGAGATTCTTATCCGGATATCTTCACTCTGGCTTAAAGAAAAGATTTTTGCTAATATTCTTTCTGAGTAAGGATTTACACCTTTGATTCTCCGGGTTGAAGTGTAAATTTTCGCACTTTCTAAATTGAGGGTGATAAAATTTATTCCCGCTACCAGAATTAAACAAATTATCTTTTTCATAAATATTCAGTGGACAGGATTTTCAAGGCTTGATAAAACGGAATTCGTTGCCTATAAAAAATGTATCTTTTTCCCCAGCCTTAACCCATATTTGTATTACAATAATAAAAGGAGCATGGTTTTCTTTCAACATAGTAAGATGGTCATCATATATAATATTCTGTATGGGAATTTTTACTGTTTGTAACTTTTCCTTTTCTAATTCTAAGGGATAATTTTTATATTCTCTTGGATTTAATCTTATTCCCGGCCATCTGCCTGTAACCTCTTGTATTGCTCTGTTGACATCTACATATATCCATATTTTAAGAGAAGATTTATCCCACTGAGTAGTCTGTAATAACATAAGATCAAGCACTAATAAGTTGTATTTTTCTAAATCAAATTGATTAACATCACATCTTCCTCCCCAAGGGTTACCTTTATCTCGGTATCAGTCTTAATTATTTTCCCCGAAGTTCTAATTCGGCGTGCACACTCCCATAAAGAAAATTCAGTTTGTTCCCGGGACAAACTTTCTGTTAGAAAATATAAATCAGACAAAAGTATCTTTGAAGAAAAAGCCAGAAATAATAAAAAAACACTATCTTTCTGGAGAAATTGTGCCTTTTCAAATTCTTTTTCATCTTTAACATTTCTACCCAATAAAAATATAATATCTAATCTGGCTATCGTCAAGGACCTTATGAACAGGATTAGTCTTTCTTATTCAATCTCTACATCTTTCATATAGAATAGCCCTGGAGAAGAAAATCTTACCGCCACCACAAGATAGGCTTCTTTATTCAACTCATGGAAAGAAATTATTTCTTTTAAAGGTATTTTAAAAAACTTATTCTCATCAGAGAAATCTCTAAGGTGTTTACTTCCTATCTGTTTATTTTGAGCATCATAAAATTCTATCCAGATACGAGGAAAATTTCTATCTTTCTCTGAGCATTGGTAGTCAAAATAAAAAGATAAGAGGCTGGTTAAGGTAAGTAATGATTTTTCCCTCCCGGAGAGAGGAAGGTAAATCCGGAATAAATCAGTAACTCCAAAAAAATTTTCCGTATTTACGGTCAAAACAGTCTCTTCTTTACCGGAGAAATTAAATTTTTCTAAACGAACTATTCCCGCAAGTTCTCTACCATTTCCTCCAAAGATAACTTTGATTTTATCACTTAGAGAATTTAAACTCACCAATTTCTTTGCCCAAGAAGCGGTTTTTTCTTTAAGCCAGTAATAATTATAATCCCAGCCAAAAAATGGTCCTCTAAAGCCAAAAAATTCTTCTTCTTTTATCACATGAGTTTCATCCGTCCCAATTTCTGAAAGAAATTGATAAATAAATTCATTATCTCCAAAGAGATGTTTTTTGTGTGCTAAAATCAAGAGATAATCTTTCTTGCCTGTTTTATAATATTCTATACCTACCAGAACAGGTCCTGTTTTATTTAGATGCTCCAAGAGCTCTTCCTGTTTCATCTCTCTTCCTGAAGACAATTTTAAAGGAGAAATTATTCCTTCAAATAACCTTATCCGGCGAAAAATCTGATTCTGGTGAAGAATGTCTTGAGAGAGAGTTCTACTCCGAAGAAATAAAAATAATAAAATTCCTGACCAACACATTTACTTTAAACAGAAAAGGGGTCAGACCCCTTTTTGCTTTATTAGGGTAAAGGGCTTAATAATTTCACTTTTAAATTAAAGAGCTCAGTCTTCAAAATTCCTAAGAGTATCTGCCATTCCACTTCTTTATCTTCAGAAGTGACTAATTGTTTAGGGCTGAGTGGGTCAGCAGCCATCTCATATTGCAGAAGTTGTTCCTTGTCATACGAAGCAAAACTTAATTTCCCTACCCTAATAAAATCATCAAGCATTAAAAGGGAAGCCACATTATCTACTGATATGCCCACAGTAACCCCATTGGATTCTCCCGGAGATAATCCTAAACTTCTCATTATCTGAAGAGCCGTCTCAATCTCTGTCTGCTTCCTCACGAGGTTAAATTCTACCCCCATATTGTAACCCTCATCTTTAAGCCAACCAATCACTTCCATTTCCCATTTTAATATATCTCTATAGTCTACACTCGTCATACGGGCAAGACCAGCGAAACCTACCGCAGGATTGGGATCGTCTAACTCTACATTTTTAACCTCACCATTAATTAAGATTTTTGCATCCCCTCCCAGTAATTTCCGGTACTCAGAAGCATATAAGTCACTTGTGCCATAAATAAAAGGAAGACCTTGAATGATATTTTCTTTCAAGGTGCGATAAAGCATTTCTTTATAGAATGTTTCCCCACCCATTTCTCTACCCATTGTAGAAACGATTTTCTGACGAATCTCCTCTCTTAACTTCGCATCCATAATTTCCCCACGGTCATAAGCAAGTAGAATACGGGGATGGATTCCGATTTTCTCTTTCAAAATATCATTGGCTTTTATCACCTTCGCTGTCAGAGGAACAGGTTCTGCTTTTTCATCAACTACAAAGAAAGGATTGCCACTAATCTGAGGATTAGCGGATTTTTCGGCTTTCTCCACATTTTCCACCACCTCTTTGTATCTTCCTGCTGCTACCCCCATAGAATCAATACCAAAACTAACCAAGAGTTTAGCAAACTCCGGGTCGTTAGTGGGCCTTTGGCCACACAGCCCTGTCCAAACTCCCAGCCGTTTGGAAACTTTAATTACTATCTCCAAAGCTTTTCTAAGCGCGGGGTCATTCTCATTAAAATAACCCAACTGACTAAGGAATTCGTTATCGCGCCCAATGGCTAAGGTGAATTGTGTAAGGTCATTTGAACCAATGGACATAAAATCTACCTGTTTCTGCCCATTGGCGTCATATAGAAAGCGGTTGACCGTGGTAACTTTCCCATCTTTCTTTCTCAATTCATATTGCATAAAAATATTTGAAGGAACTTCAATCATTATCCCTATCTTCAACCCATTATCTCCCCGCTTAATTCCATTCTCTGCTAAAAAGTCCAGAGCCCGTTTTAGTTCACCCGGTGTCCTTACTACAGGAAGCATAAGGGCAATATTTTTAAAACCCTTAGCACGTGCAGACTTAAAGGCTTCCAGTTCCCATTTAAAGAGTTCCGCATATTCTTTATCAATCATCCGACCCTCACCACGAAATCCTAACATAGGGTTTGGTTCATCATGTTCATAATACTCTCCTCCAATTAGCTGACGATATTCGTTACTCTTGAAATCAGTGGTGCGATAAATCATAACTTGTTCAGGCTTATATACGGAGGCAGTTCTGGCGATAGCCGAGGAAAGGGCCTCTTTATAGAAATCAAAACCCGGGGTGGGACTGTCTAAATATCCTGCCAGTCTCTTCTCAATCTTCTCCTTTATCTTCGTAATTCTTGCTACCATTTCAGGGGTAGCTTTACCCTGTTTGAACAAATCGTATTCAAAAAGTGCCTTGGGATGAATTCCAATATCGGCAAGGGCAAACTCTGCCCGGAAAAGACTTACTCCATACATATCGTCATATTCTGCCAGTGCCGCCATTGCTCCTGCTTCGTTAGGATTAGCGACATTAATTCCTATTTTTGTGCGTGTCAAATTAGGTAAAACATCAAGACGCTTACCTTTTGCTATTTCCTCATGTCTCTGGGGAACATCTTTAACATAATACTCTTTGGTTTCATCTTTAAGATATCTTGCAATAAGGTTCTTAGTGGCAGTTCCCCTATCTTTTGTCCAGACATACAATTTACCGTTGTTTGCATCTAAAAGTCCTATCTCTCCATCTTTCACGGAAAAATCACCTGTACCTACCACCACGGGTTTACCCAATTCTCTACCCACAATCATTGCATGAGAAGTAGCCCCTCCCTGACGGGCAATAATTCCTCCAGATTTTTTCATTAAAGGAACCATATCCGGACCAGTATAGTCAGTAACCAGAATTGCCCCCTCAGGCATTTCCTGTTCCCTTCGGGCTAATTCCGCTGGAGGAAGGTCTGAAGGGATACTATAAAATACCCCAAATACAGCAGATTCCCCTTTAATCCCGGAAGCAACCGGTTTCATTCCCTCCACCACATCTTCGGGAACAGAATAGCCTCTACGAATTACCTTTTCTTTAGCATGAGGACTATGCCTTGTTTCTGGCCTTGCCTGAAGCAGAATAGGTTCACCGGAATCATCAATAGCAAATTCCATATCTATACCCAAGGGTTGATTTTCTGGACGTTTATTCTTCTGGTTATAATGATTATGCACCAATTCAAACATCTGGACAATTTTTATCGCTTGCTCTTCAGTAATTGCCCATTTACCTTTCAACGGGGAAGGGGTTTCAATTATATAAGTATATCTCCCTTCCTTTATTATCCTTGCCCCCGGATATTTTGTTATATCTTCTTTAAAAATCATCATCTCTTCCTTCGTACCAAAATTTTTCTCCAAAACCACAAATT